>JANOFW010000488.1:0-2743 GCA_031413835.1 Planctomycetia bacterium | reverse complement strand
CGCCCGCGCGCAGCGCCGCGGGCGGCACGCCGCGGAAGAGGGGCTCCAACGGGCCCTGGGCCGCGCGTCCATCGAAGGGCGCGAGCGCGAGGGCGGCACGCAGGTGAGCGGGACGAAGGTCCGAGGGGGTCACGCCGGAATCAGGGGGAGGCCGGACAGAAGGGTACGCTCCCGGACCTGGCCCGACCCGCAACGGCGCCCCGGAGAGACCCCGTGACCCAGCTCGTCTTCACCGCCTCCCCCGCCCAGGCCCTGGACGGCAAGGAGACCCTGCTGCTGCTCGCCCCGGAGCGCGCCTTCAAGGCGGGCTGGATCGAGAAGGTCTTCCCCCAGGCCCCCTGGACGAAGCTCGTGGCCCGGGCGGCCCGCGAGACGGAGGCCGGCCCGAAGGGGACCTGCGTCTCGACCCTGACCTCCGAGGGCTCCCCGGGACGCATCGTCCTGGGCGTCCTGCCCGATCAGGGCTCACGGCACAACAGCCCGACGCGCAGCGAAGCCGCGGCCGTGGCCGCCGCCGGCGCCGGCCTCTCGGGCAAGCCCGCCGCCGTGATCGTCTGCCTCGAGGATCCCGCCCATGGGCTGGCCCTGGCCGCGGCCGTGGCGCGCGCCCTGCCGCTCTTCTCGCGCACGACGGGCAAGAAGGACAAGCCCGGCCCGGTGGCCTTCGCGGCGGCCGGCGTGGACGGCAAGGCTCTCGCCATCGAGTCCTCCGAGCGCCAGGTGATCGAGGCGCTGCGCTGGGCGGCCGAGCTGGTGGACACGCCCACCTCGGAGCTGCACACCGACGGCTTCGAGGCGCGCGTGCGCGCCGCCGCCGAAGGCATCGCCAACGTCAAGATCAGCGTGATCGTCGGCCCGAAGCTCCTGGAGCAGGGCCTCTGCGGCATCCATGCCGTGGGCCGCGCGGCGATCGTGCCGCCGCGTCTGCTGCTGCTCGAGTACAAGCCGACCAAGCCGCGCCTGAAGGTGGCCCTGGTGGGCAAGGGCGTGGTCTACGACACCGGCGGCCTCTCGCTCAAGCCCACCACCGGGATGTCGGGCATGAAGGCCGACATGGGAGGTGCCGCCGCCGCCATGGCCAGCGCGCTGGCGCTGGCCCGCGCCGGCGAGCGCGTGCACGTGATCTGCGCCGCTCCGCTGGCCGAGAACGCCATCGGCCCCGACGCCTACCGCAACGACGACATCCTCACGCTGCACTCGGGCAAGACGGTCGAGATCAACAACACCGACGCCGAGGGCCGGCTGCTGCTGGGCGACGCCGTCTCCTACGTGGCGCGCCGCCACAAGCCCGCGGTGGTGATCGACATGGCCACGCTCACCGGGGCCCAGCTGGTGGCCACGGGCCTGCGTCACGCCGCGGTGGTGAGCAACCGCGCCGGGCTCGAAGCACTGGCCATGAGCGTGGGCCGCAGCAGCGGCGACCTCACCTGGCCGCTGCCCTTCGCGCCGGAGTTCTTCCAGGACGAGTTCAAGTCGAAGGTCGCCGACATGAAGAACAGCGTGGGCAACCGCAGCAACGCGCAGTCCTCCTGCGCCGCCCAGTTCGTCTACAGCCACATCCAGGACCTCGACATCCCCTGGCTGCACATCGACCTGGCCGGCCCCGCCTTCCGCGACGAGCGCGCCACCGGCTTCGGCGTGCCCCTGACGACCGCCCTGGTGCGCGCGCTCACACCCGAGGCGCTCAGGGCCTAGGCCCCCGGGGGGGCTAATGTCGGGGGAGGCGGTGGTCGATGGTGGGGTGGGATGATCACGGAGGCTCCATGCCCGCTTCCAGCCGCCTGTTCGTCCTGTGCTTCGCCCTGCTGATCCCCCTGCTGGCCCCCCTGCTGGCCGGCTGTGGCGCCGGCGGCCTGGTCGACGACCTCGTCGGGGGCGCGGGCGGTGGCCCCCTGCCGGGCGGCGGCGGCACGGCCGCCATGTCGGACGCCGAGCGCGCCTACGCCATGGAAGTGCTGAGGCTGGTGAACGTGGAACGGGCCAAGGTGCCCGTCCCGGACCTCCTGTGGGATGAGCCGGCGGCGGGAGTCGCCCACGGCCACAGCGTGGACATGCAGGTGCGCGGCTTCTTCTCGCACGTCAACCCTTCGGGCCAGGATCCGGGCGCCCGGATGATCGCGGGCGGGATGAGCGGCTACGGCGGCTGGGGCGAGAACATCGCCCGCGGCCAGCAGAGCCCAGCCGCGGTGATGAGTTCCTGGATGGGCTCCCAGGGACACCGCGAGAACATCTTGCGCTCGTACTTCACCCACATGGGGGTCGGCGTGCACTCCACCAACGACATCTGGTGGACGCAGCTGTTCGTCTCCCGCTAGCAGCGCGCCGCCCCGAGGGCTAGCATGGGAACCCCGCGGCCTCCCCCGGCGTCGAGGCTACGACGGAAAGGCGGCCCAGCCGCCCCCGCTGCCCCCCTGGAGATCGCATGTCTGCAGCCCCCTTCGCTTGCTTTCACCGAGCCACACTCGGGTTGACCCTCGTCGGGGTCCTGGGCGTCGGCGCCGCCGCCGTGCGCGCCGAGGACACGCCTCCCGCCGGCCCCGCCGCGCCCTCCACCGAGGCCGAGGTCGCCGTCCCCTGGGTGAAGAACTGGGGCGAGGCGCAGGCCCAGGCCACGAAGGAGCACAAGGACCTGCTGATCAACTTCACCGGCAGCGACTGGTGCGGCTGGTGCACGAAGCTCGAGGAAGAGGTCTTCTCGCAAGCGAAGTTCCTCGAGACGGCGACCAAGAAGTTCGTGTTCGTC
>JANOFW010000487.1:0-3338 GCA_031413835.1 Planctomycetia bacterium | reverse complement strand
AGAAAAACGGCGCCACGACCCAGGTCGGCACTACATCGTCCCGTGGCGCGCCCGGCACAGCGGATCAAGGGGTTACGTGCGCAGACCGCCCCTCAGCACCTCCGGATTCCCGATCCGACGCCCTCAACTGCGGAAGTTGGGTTAGGTCGGCGTTGTGCGCGGCCCGCTGCAGCAGCCACGGCGGGCTCGAGGGGAAGGCAGGGACCTCTGCGGGCGCCGGAAGGGTCGCCCCTCAGCGCGACACGTCGAGCAGGACGGCGGCCTCCCGGCGGATCCGCAGGACCGAGTTGCGGCTTGGATTGAACGTGCCGTCGGGGAAGTTCTCTACCGCCCAGTCGACCGCCTCCTGATACCGCACGAGCGCGGCACGCTGGTCGCCGAGCCGTCGCAGGGTCATGGCGAGGAAGAACTGCCCGTCGTTCCGGTGCCCGAGGGCGAGGGCCTTCTCCAGCGCGGTCCTCGCTTCTTCGAAGAGTCCCGAGCGGTACAGAGTCACGCCCAGCACTTCCCAGGCGACGCCGCTCTCGGGGTCCAGTCGCACGGCAGCTTCGGCGGACGTCCGTGCTCTGCTCGGGTCCCTCAGCGAGAGGTCGGAGGAGGAGGACAAGATCCAGGCCGTCGTTCGCAGCGCATCCTGGCTGGAGGGCAGCGCTGCGACCCACTCCGCGCAGACGGAGAGCGCCTCGGCCGGCCGGTCCGCGTTCGCGAGGATCGAGACGAGCCTCTCGTAGGCCGAGTCGACGCCGGCAGCGGCCTCGGCCGTCGGCCCGGCCGTGTTCGGCACGGCCTCGGATGGCGCGTTCCCCCGCGCCTTGTGGAGTGCAAGTGATCGGCGGTGGGCGGCGAGCGCCTCCTCCACCTTCCCCACCTGCTCGAGGTTGATGCCCTGCTCGTGCAGCGCGCTGGCCAGGAGATTGGGTGCCTCCGGGTCATGCGGGACCCCGGTCGCCAACGCGTCCAAGAGCGCGATCGCCGTGCCGGTCGCGGCCATTCCCTCCTCGAGCCTCCCCGCGTTGGCGAGGACCACGCCGAGATTGAGCCAGGAGTGCGCCGCGAAGCGGCGGTGCTTTGCCGACTCCTGCGGCTCCGCCGCGAGTCCCTCGTGCAGTTCGATTACGCGTCGAAACTCGCGCTGGCTGTCCTCGATCCTGCCGAGCCTCGCGCAGACTTCGGCGCGATGGCTGCGGGCGTCCGCGAGCTTCTTCCTGAGCGGTCGCTCCGCCGGTCGTTCCGAGGCCAGCACCTCGAGGAGAGCGATCGACTCCGTCAGCGGTGCGTCCGCCTCGGCGTCACTCCCGGTCCTCGCGAGCGTCCTTCCCAGAAGGTAGTCGCCGCTCGCAAGCCCGGAGCGGTAGTCTTCGGGCTCGGGCGCACGGGCCACGAGGCCGCGTCCGGTCGCGACGGCCGCGGAGAATGCCGCCTTGGCCTCCTCGATATGTTCGGAGCGAAGCAGAAGCCTGCCGAGGTCCAACTGGGCGTCCGCGAGGTCGTCCCAGCCTCTCGGGACCTGTGGGAAGTCGCGGACGAGTCGCTGGGCCCGGTCGCAAGCGCGGACGAACGCCACCTCGGCCTCCGCGTCACGGCCGGACATCACCAGCGTGACGCCGAGGTTGTACGTGCCCTCTACCGCGCTCGATCCGTAGAGGAATACCCAGGGCCGCTCCTCCGCGAGCCTCTCATCGGTCGCGATCGCCTCCTTCATCGATCGCAGCGCTTGATCGAGACGGCCGTTGTCGGTCAGCACGCTGGCGAGGTTGTGCTGAGAGGCAGCAAGGTTGTGGCGGAAGACCGGCACGTCCGGGAACCGCTCGGCCACGTCCCGATATGTCTCCTGCGCTCGAAGGAAGGTCTTCTCCGACTCCTCCAGCGCTCCGCGTCGAAAGAGCTGGCACGCCACGTCGTCGAGGGCGTTGGCTTGGTCGGTCCAGATCCATGGCGCCTGCGGGACGCTGGCGGCGAGGCGTTCGCGCACCGCGAGCTCCTCGCGATGGACACGCTCCGCTGCCGCACGGTCTCCCGAGGCGGTATGCAGCAGCGCGGTCTCGCGCATCGAGCGCGCCAGCGCCCGCCGATGCGCGAAGACGCCCGAACCCTCCGGCCCGATCCCCTGGACGGCCTCGAGCGCGGCGCGGTGCGCCACGGCCGCCTCCCTGTGACGGCCGAGCGTGGTCAGCAGCGCGCCGAGCTGCCTGCGAGCCTCGGCCAGCTGTCGCCGCCGTCCCGGCAGGCCCGGCTTCTGCTCCGCCAAGCCGGCCCAGAGCGCGATGGCTGTCGAGACGTGCTCGACCGCCTCGTCGAGCTTCCCGGTCTCGCTCAGGCACCGCGCGAGGTTCCCGTGCAACGTCGCCTCTCCCTCGGGCGGGATCGCCGTCGGTTGCCTCCGGGCGAGGGCCAGTGCCTCGCGACAGAGCGCCTCGCTCTCCGTCTGTCGGTCCATGTCAGCCAGGACCAGGGTGAGGCCGTTGTAGTCGAACCACAGGTCGGGGCCCGGCGTCGCGGACTCGCGACGCAGTGCCATGGCGCGCCGCAGAAGCGTCTCCGCTTCCCGGGGGTGTCCTTGGGTCGCCCGGAGTCCCGCCAAGCCGGAACAGACGTTCGCGACGGCGACGCGATCCGCGTCCTCGCGCGGTCCCTGCGCCAAGGTCGCCTCGCCCAGCGCGAGCGCGCGCGTCCACGTACGTTCCGCCTCGTCCAGCCGACCGGCGTCCACCAGGACCGCTCCGAGGTTGTGGACCGCGCCGATCAAGTCTCGGCGGAGCAGCGACCGGGCCGGCTCGGGAGCGGCTCTCTCGAGCTCCTCGATCTCGGAGATGCCGCGCCGGTAGGAGTCCACGGCGGCCAGGGGCTGCTCCAGCAGTCGATGGAGATTGGCCAGGCGGAAGCGGGCGTGCGCCACATCGTTCGCCGCCGTCGGCCGACCCTCGCGCGCGTCGAGGAGCTTGAGGTAGAAGGCGACCGCCCTCTCGAGGATCCTGCGACGGGCGCCCTCGGCGTTCGGGACTTCGGCGAGCTCTCCCTCGGCGACCTGGGTGAGCATCTCATCGACGGTCTCGCGGGCGAGGAGGTAGCTCCTCTCCGCATCCCTGTAGTTCGCCTCGGCGCGGTCCTTCTCGCGTGCGATCACCAGTCCGCTCGCCGCGAGCCCTGTGAGCGCCACGGCGAGCAGCGAGGAACCGACTACGACGAGGCGGCGGTGGCGGCGGACCCATCTGGTCGCGCGCGTGCGCAGCGTGCTCCGTCGGGCGACGACCGTGCGGTTCTCGAGGAACCTCTGAAGGTCAAGGGCCAGCTCCCGCGCGCTCGCGTATCGATGTGCTGGTTCCTTGGCGATCGCCTTG
>JANOFW010000486.1:0-11176 GCA_031413835.1 Planctomycetia bacterium | reverse complement strand
CTTCAGGTCGGCGTCGGTCAAGAAGCCGTCCTTGTCCTGGTCGAGGCGTTCGAAGTCGAAGTCGCCGGTGTACTCCTCGCGCGAGACCTTGCCGTCGGCGTCGCGGTCCATCTTCAGCCAGCGCTGCTTGACGGCTTCGGCGTCGAACTTGCCACGGCCGCCGCCCCCGCCCATGTCCTTGGCGTCGAGCACGCCGTCCTTGTTGCGGTCGAGGCGCTCGAAGCCCTCGGGCTCGCCCTTCCACTCCTCACGGGTGACGCGCGAGTCGCCGTCGGCGTCCATCTCCTTCAGGCGCTTGCGCATTTCGGCACCGCCGCCGCCGCCGCCCATGCCTCCCGGCTGGCCAGGCTGGCCAGGCTGGCCCTCGCCATCCTTGCCGCGCGCCCGCGGCACGGGCTTGTAGTCGGCCGGCAGGCCCAGCTCGTCGGGGGTGATGCAGCCGTCCTTGTTCTGATCGAGCAGGGGGAAGGCTGCGGCGTCCTTGCCCGCCGCCTGGAACTCCTCGAGGGTCACCTTGCCGTCGAAGTCCTTGTCGAGGGCCTCGAAGAACTGGGTCTCCTTGGGCGGGGGGGGCTCGTCGGCGCGGGCGGGGGGGGCCGCGAGCGGGAGCAGGGCCAAGGCCAAGGGCAGGATCGTGTTGCGCATGGGGAACTCCACTCGGTGGAAAGGCACTAGTCGGACGTCAACGTCAGGGTCAGGGAATCGAGGGCCGCGCCGCCCGCAGGCAGCTCGACCTGTAGGAGATGAACCCCCGCCGAGAGGTGCAGGATCGGCCCCTCGCCGAAGGCGACCGTGTGGACCGGGAACTGCTCGATGGCCTGCAGGCTCTCGACCGTCAGCACGCCGTGCGTGGACACCCCGAAGCTGCCCTGGCCCAGGTGGCGATCGAGGTGCAGGAAGACCAGCGGCTGGCCGTCGAGCCCACCGACCGCCAAGCCCTCGATGTAGTCCACGCGCAGCCGGCGCGCCGTGGCGCCGGCCTCGGCGGGGAAGGTCTTGGCGCTGGCGAGGATGCGCGGTACGCCGCCCTCGAGCAGGCCCATGACGCAGCGCCGGCCGCCGTCCACCAGGCCCAGGAGCTTGCCGTTGTCGGCGTCGAGCATGTCGAAGAGCAGCCAGGCGTCGTCGCCGCCGTCCTCCTCGTCGGCCAGGGCGAGCCGCGTCTCCACGGCCCGGTGGTCCACCTCGCCGGCCGCCAGGAAGGAGGCCTCGGCGCCTCGGCCGTCCATCCGCATCCGTCCCTCGGCCGCGCGCAGGTCGCCGCGCGCCGAGCGCAGGGCCGCCGCGCCGTCGAGCAGGAAGCGCGGGCCCACCTCGGCGCGGCCGGTCGCGGGCACCTCCACGTCCACCGGCGGCCCGCCGTCGAGCGCCACGCCCAGCGGGCCCGCGCCACCCACCACGGAGAGGCTCATGGCGTAGTCGCCCGCCTCCGGCACGCGCACGCGCGCGGCGAGGCGCCCCGCCTTCACGCCGGCGCCGATCCACTTCTTCTCGGGCATGGCGGCGTCGAAGCGCTCCTCGAGCCCTTCGTCGCGCTCCATGGCCTCGGCCTCGAGCGTCAGGGCTGCCTCCAGCAGGGGCGGGCCGCCCTCGCGCCGCGCCGTGGGCAGCGGCGGGCCGCGCTCGCCGCGCAGGAAGGCCAGCCAGTTGCCGTGGTTGGCGTCGCCCTTGAAGATGCGCTCGCCGCCCTTGTGGGGCAGCCCGCCGTCGGCCTTGGCCAGGGGCTTCAAGAGGAAGCGCGAGCGCTCGGGGCGCTGCAGGTCGCTGAGCGCGAGCACGGTCTGGTAGTTGGCGTAGTGGTCGGCGAGCGGCAGCGTCTCGCCGCGCGGCGCGGTACGCAGCACGTGGCGGCCCTGGCCCTTGCCGCCGTGGCACTCCGCGCACACGTTCGCCAAGGTGGGCGCGATGCGCGCGTAGAAGAAGGCGAAGTCCGGCTGTCCCTCGGGCGTGGGCGGCGGCTGGAACGCGCGCTGCGTGAGGGTCTGGCCCTGGATGAAGTCCACCATCATGCCGTACTCGATCGAGTTCAGGTTCACGCGCTGGCCGCCCTTGTGCGTGACGCCGCCCTGGCCGGGGCCGAGCGGCTTCAAGAGCCACAGCGAGGCGGCCGGGTTGCCCGGCTCGATCAGGCCGAGGATCATCTCGTAGTTGTCGCGATGGTGCGACTCGCGCACGGTGCGCCCCGGCATGGGCTTTAGGAAGTGCTTGCCCAGCCGCTTGCGGGGGATCGCGTGGCACTCCGCGCACACGCGCTCGACCACCGGCGCGACGTTGGCCTTGTAGAACTCGTAATCGGGCACGACCTCGTCGGCCGCACGCGCCGGCGCCAAGGTCGGCGCGACGCAGGCGAGCGCCGCCCCGAGGCCCAGCACGGCGAGGACAGCGGTGGCGAGGCGGGGCACGGGGCGGATCGTCTCCGGGGGGCCGGGGGGGCGCTCCATTCAACCCCCGCGGGGGGCGTGCCGTTGCGCCGCCCCACCAGGCTCTCGTCCGGTCGTGAAGACCTGCGCCCCGCGGACAGAGGCCCCTTGACACCTACCTACATTCCGACGAACGTGGACGCGCTGGCCAGGTGGTGCGCCAGCAGGAGGATCCCCCGTGTCTGACCTGCTCCTCGCTCCGTTCCTGGCCGCCGACCCGATCAACATCTCCGACTACGTTTCCTACCCCTTCCAGTTCAAGCAGCTGCTGCTCGGCCTCGTCTGGGCCGTGTGGCTGGTGCTCAACCTGTGGATGTGGCAGAAGACCAAGGCCCAGGCCAACCTGCTGATGATGGTGGGCGCGGGCGTGCTCACCCTCACCTACGTGATGCGCGCGTTCACCTGGGACGCGCCGGGGACGTTCATCGAGCTGGCGGCGGTCGTGGTGCTCACGGCCGGCTTCTTCCTCTCCGTGCGCCCGATGGTCGAGGCGCAGCTGGCTAAGCTGCGCGAGAAGCTGCACAACGTGACCTCCCACAAGAAGGACGGCCCTCCCCCGGCCAAGTAGGCCCGCGGGCGCTTGCGCGCGGCCGGAGCCAGGAGGCCTGAGGTGACCGAGCCCCATGGCGCCAGGCTCGATGTCGGCGGGTTCGACCTCGGCGGGTTCGATGTCAGAAGGGTGGAGCGCGCGACCGGCTGGCGCGTGGTTCACCAAGCGCTGACCACCTCCACCAACGACGAAGCGGCCCGGCTGCGCGCGGCCGGAGCCGGCGCGCGCACCGTGGTGGTGGCCGACGCCCAGACGGCCGGCCGCGGTCGCGAGGGTCGTGCCTTCGCCTCACCGCCCGGCGGGCTCTACGCCTCGCTGCTGCTGGCGGCCGGGCCTGCGGACCTCCCGGGCCCGCTCGTGGGCGCCGTGGCGCTTGCTGCCGCAGAGGCCGTGGAGGCCGTGTCGGGTCGCCCGACCTCGATCATGTGGCCCACCGACCTGTGGATCGGCCCGCTCAAGGTGGGGGGCATCCTGCTCGAAGGCGCCGGCGGTCCATCCCAGCTGGTGATCGCGGGCATCGGCATCAACGTCGTGGGCGTGCCGTCCGCCTTGCCTGCCGAGGTGCGAGCGACGCTCACCGCGCTGGCGCTCGAGGCCGGTCGGCCCGTCGCGCGCGAGGCGTTGCTGATCGCGCTCCTCGCGCGCGTAGATCAACGGCTCGTCGAGCTCTCCGATCCTGCCTCGCGCGTGCGCCTCGGGGCTGCCTACGCGGCGTGCCAGGCGCTGCTGGGCCAGCGGATCACCTGGCTCGAAGGCGGGCAGCGGTGCGCCGGGCGCCTGCTCGCCGCGGACCTCCAGGGCCTCGAGGTGGAGACGCCGGAAGGGGCTCGCCGTCGGCTGCGCGGGGAGCACGTCGCCGAGGTGCGCCCAGCGCCGCCCGTGGCGTCCTGAGGCCCGCGCGTGGGGGGCAACGAACGTCTCAAGCCCCCTCGCGTGCTAGGGTTAGAGCCGGATCTGCCATCAGGCGGGGTGGCTTGGACGTCTGCCCAGCACCTCTCCCTGCCCGACGGCGGCACCTTGTCATGAGTGAAGCCCCCGCCCTGGCCCGCGCAAGCAAGACCGCCACGGTGGTGGTGTTGGTGGTCTTCCTCCAGCTGATCGTGATCGCGGTGCTGGGCCTGGGCGCGATCTCGCGCGACCGGCGCGAGGGAGCGCGCGAGGCGCGCGAGCGGGCCGACGCCGATGCCGTGGCGGCCGCCGAGGGGTCGGTCCGGCGCATGCGGGCCGCGCTCGAGGAGGTGCTGCGCGAGTCCGTTACGCTCGGCGGTGCCGAGGAGCTACGCCAGCTCCAGGCCCGCAGCGACGGGAGGCTCGTGGACCTCGTCTACCAGCTCGACACGTCGAGCGCCACGGCGGGCGTGTTCTTCTGGCTGACGGGCGTGCAGCGGCTGTGGCTGCCCACGCGCGTGAGCGAGGCCGAGGAGGCCACGGCGGACTATGCCCGGGACGACGTCGCGAGCCTCAAGGAGCTGCTCCGGAAGGCGCAGCTCGCCCGCGCCCACCTGGAGGCGATCCAGATCCTGCGCAAGCTGCTGCCCTCGCAGGCGCTGCGCAAGGACCCCGAGAGCGACCCCCCCGGCTTCCCTGACGGCCTGGCCTGGGCCGCGGCGCTGGTCGAGCACGCCATGTTGGCGCTCGACGAGCGCAAGTCCCTGACGGCGCCCACCCTGCGCGAGATCCTGCTGCTAGCCACGGAGGTCGAGGCCATCAACCGGGGGCGCTTCTCCACGGACGAGACCGATGCCGACCAGTACATGTTCCGCATCCAGGAGAACGTGGACGCGGCGATCGCCTGCGAGGTGGACGCGAGCGCGCTCACGGAAGCCGTGGGGGAGCTGCGCCGCGCGCGCGTGATGCTCGACGGCCTCAGGCCCGGCCTGGAGGAGGCCGCCCGGCGCTACACCGAGACCGAGACGACCACCGGCGCGGCCGTCCCCCTGCTGGTGCTGCAGGCCCGCGGCGAGTGCTTCGCGGTAGAGCGCTCTGCGCGGCTGCCCGACCACCTTGTGCTCGTGCGCCTGCTACCCGACCAGGCGCGCGCCATGGCGCTGGCGCGCGTGGATCACGAGGCCCTCGCGCGCCAGGGCGTGCGTCTCGAGGTGCTCAGCCTGGGGGGCGATCTGCTGGGCCGGCCCCTGTGGGTGCAGGAGTTCACGCGCGAGGGGTCCTTCGAGCTGCCCCTGCGCGCGGCCCTCTACCGCGACAGGGCCCCGCCCCTGCCCGTCGGCGGCCCCAGCGAGGCCTTCTACCTGGGCATCATCGGGCTGGCGGCCCTGGGGCTGGCCGTGGGCGGCATGGTGCTGGTACGCATGTGGCGGCGCGAGGTGCGCCTGGCGCGGCTCAAGGCCGACTTCGTCAGCAACCTCTCCCACGAGCTCAAGACCCCCCTCACCAGCATCTCGCTGTTCACGGAGATGCTCCAGGAGGGCAAGCTCGAGACCGAGGAGGAGCGGGCCGAGGGGTTGGCCGTCCTGGCCCAGGAGAGCCAGCGTCTGCAGCGAATTGTGACCCGCATGATCGAGGTGGCGCGACGCGAGGCCCAGGGGACACCCTACGATCTGATCCCAGGCGACCTCACCCTCCCGCTCCGGGAGGCCGCCCTGCGCTTCCGACGCATCGTGACGGAGCCGGGACTCGAGCTCGTGGCCCACATCCCCCCCGACCCCCTGCCCGTGCGCATGGACGCCGCCGCCGTGGACGATGCGGTGACGAACCTGTTGTTCAACGCTTGGAAGTACAAGCGCGGCGACCGGGCGCGGATCGAGCTGTCCGTGCGCCGCCGCCGCGGCAAGGCCGAGATCACAGTCTCCGACGACGGCATCGGCATCCCCCGGAGCGAGCGCAAGCGCGTGTTCGAGATGTTCTACCGGGCCGAGAACTTCCTCACCCGCAACGTGGCGGGCACGGGGTTGGGCCTGGCGCTCGTGCGCACCATCGTGCGCGCCCACCGCGGACGCATCCGGGTCGAGTCCGGCCCCGGCGGCGTGGGCACCACCTTCCACATCCGACTGCCCCTCACCCGCCTGCCGCTCGCGGCGACGGCTCCCCCGGCCGACGGCCTCCCCGCGGCCCTCTCCACGAAAGCCCCCAGCGCCCCATGAGCAACCGCATCCTGATCGTCGAAGACGACCCGGCCATCCGCCTGGGTCTCAAGCGCAGCTTGGAGTTCGAGGGCTTCACGGTCGAGGTCGCGCGCGACGGCGAGGAAGCCGTGCAGCGCGCCTTCGACATCAAGCCCGACCTGATCGTGCTCGACCTGATGCTGCCGAAGGTGAACGGCTTCGAGGTCTGCCGCACGGTGCGCAAGTACGACGCCAGCATCCCCGTCGTGATCCTCTCGGCCAAGGGCGACGAGGGCGACAAGGTGCTGGGCCTCGAGCTGGGCGCCGACGACTACATCACCAAGCCGTTCTCGATCCGCGAGCTCACGGCGCGCATCAAGGCCGCGCTGCGTCGGCGCAAGGCCCTGGAGGGCGAGGTCGAGAGCTTCGAGGAGGCCAACCTCAAGATCGACTTCGCCGCCTTCAAGCTGGCGGTCAACGGCCAGGAGCAGGAGTGCAGCACGCGCGAGCTCAACCTGCTGCGCTACCTCATCCAGAACCGCGGCCGCGTGCTCTCACGCGACCAGATCCTCAACAAGGTCTGGGGCTACGACTACGACGGCACCCCGCGCACCATCGACAACTTCATCAACAAGCTGCGCCAGAAGCTCGAGCCTGACCCCACCAACCCGCAGTGGATCCAGACCGTGCGCGGGTCCGGCTATCGCTTCAAGGCCCAGGGCGAATAGCGCGCGGCGCGCTGGGCTGGGGGCGCTCGGGCCACCGCGTCGTCCTGATGTAGGCAGACTAGACGGCGTCCTCCGCGGCGGCCCTCCGCACCCCATCCAGCGCGCCGGTGCAGAGCAGCCCGGCAGACCAAGATGGCAGCAGATTGAACGAGAAGCCGAGGAGGTTCCTCGGAAGACACGCGGCGGGGGCCACCAGATTGGCTCCGGCGACTCTGTCACACTCGAGCGTGGCTGCGGGCGCTCAGCGGGGGGCGGGGAAGTCGCTGACGGCGGGGGCGGCGGGCTCGAGCGGTGCGCCATGGACCCGGAAGGTGGTCGCGGAGGTCGCCACCGGCGTCTCCTGGTTGGCGCCTTCGACGCGCATCAGCTCGACGCGCGCCTCGACCTCCGTGCTGTTGCCGGCCCCCGGGTCGGGGAAGACCATGTAGGGCACGGTCAGCGGCGCGTTGAACTCCTGGCCGCCGCCCGTGCTGGTGACTGGCTTGGTCAGCACGTAGAGCCCGCCCTGCGCGTCGGCGAAGGTGGGCTTGGTGGACTGGATGGGCGTGCCGCTGGCGCGATTGAAGAAAGTGATCCAGACGCGGTAGGCGCGGCTCGCGGCCTCGTCGATGCGGAAGCGCGTGTCCAGGCGCAGGGCCAGGCTGCCGTCGCTGAGCTGGATGTTGTGGTTCTTGTCCACGCCCAGAATCGTCGCTGCGGCGAGCGGCGTCGTCGGCAGGGGCTGCGCCATGGGCGCGGGGTAAGTCGAGTCTGCGCGCGGAGCGGAGAGCGGGGGCGCGGCCGACACCGGAGGCAGCGGGGTGTACGGCGCCACGTACGTCGGCTGCGCGTTCGCCGGCAGAGGCGCGGCAGGACGCGGCTGCCCGGCGCGGCGGATCACCGGCGGGGGCAGATGGGAGGTGTCCGTGTGGGCGCCGGGCGGGAGGGGGACCGGGTTGGGCGCGGGGGCGGCCACGCTCTCCGGCGCAGGCGGCGGCGCAGGCAGCGGGTCCGGGACCGGGACCGGCAGGGGGTCCGGCGCAGGCAGCGGGTCCGGGACCGGCGCGGGCGGCGGTCCACTCCAGGCCGGGTCCACCGTCGAGCCCGGCACGGGCGGGGGGGCCGGTAGCGGCGGCGGCACGGGATCGTCGGCCCAGGCTGCGGGCGCGCACAAGACGAGCAGGGCGAGCGGGAGGAGCTTGGCGAAGGGGCGCATCAGGACCTCGCGATGAAGACGATCATGACCGCCATCAGCAGGTGCACGAGAGCCGTGCCGCCGATGGCGAGCCACTCCAGAGTATGGCCGATCCAGGCCTTGCCGGGGAGTCTAGCGGTGATAGTGATCGTCCGTTCCAGGATCGGGAACCACCACAAGAGGAAGCACCAGGCCCCCAGGCTCAGGATGGCCAGCTCCCCCCCCTGAAGGGGCGTCACCCGTCCGAAGATCGCCAGCCCCAAGAGGCCGCCCCAGCACAGGAAGGAGAGCACCGCGGTCCAACGCAAGAGCCTGCTGGTGCGCAACTTCTGGAGCGCGTAGTCCACCCGGTAGAAGCGGCCCGTGTGGGTCGGGGTCAAGGGGGCGCTGGGGGCGCCGGGAACGGAGCCTGTGGACACCAAGTCCATCCTAACAGCGCAGGCGAGGGCACCCCGCCGCGGACCCTCCACGTGAGGTCCGGCGCGGACCCAGGCGGCTCCGCCGCCGCCTAGTGGACGTAGGCCTTGGCCGCTTGCGTGAGCATGGGGAGCACCTGGTGGACGTCGCCCACGATGCCGTAGTCGGCCACCTTGAAGATGGGCGCGTCGGCGTCCTTGTTGACGGCCACGATCACCTTGCTGCTGCTCATGCCCGCCAGGTGCTGGATGGCGCCGCTGATGCCGCAGGCCACGTAGAGCTTGGGCGAGACCGTCTTGCCGGTCTGGCCCACCTGCTCGGCGTGCGGGCGCCAGCCGGCGTCCACCACGGCGCGCGAGGCGCCGTGCGCCGCCCCCAGGGCCGCGGCCAGCTCGGTGACCAGGTGCCAGCTCTCCGGCTTGCCCAGGCCGCGGCCGCCCGAGACGATGATGTCGCTCTCGGTGAGCTCGAGGCGCTTCTCCTGCGCCGCCACGACCTCCTTGAGCGTCACGCGCGGAGCGGGCACGTTCACGTTGAGCCGCGCGACGGCGGCCTGCCGCGCGCTCTCGCGCGGCGGCGTGGCGTTGGGCCGCAGCGAGACCACGGCGGCGCCCGAGAGGGCCACCCGCGCGACGGCCTTGCCGGCGTACTTGGGCTTGTGCGTCACGAGCCGGCCGCCCTCGAGCGTCACGTCGAGCGCGTCGGCCACCAGCGCGCGGCCGCTGCGGCCCGCGATCCAGGCGCCGAGCTCCTTCCCCAGCACGCTGGCGGCCAGCAGCAGCGTGCGCGCGGGGGCGGCCTCGAGCGCCGCGAGCAGCGCGGCGCCGTGCGCCTCGAGCAGGTAGCGCGCGAAGGCCGGTCCCTCCACGCTGAGCACGCGCTCCGCGCCGTAGCGCGCGAGCAGCGGGCCTGCCTCGGCACCTGCGCCCACGACCAGCGCCGTGAGGCGGCCGCCGAGCTGGTCGGCCAGCGCCCGACCCGCCGTGACGACCTCCGCCGCCGACTTCTTGAGCGCGCCCGCGCGCGCCTCGACGTAGACGAGCACGTCCCTGGAGGTGGCGGACATCAGAGCACCTTGCGTTCGTTGCGCAGCGCCGTGAGCAGGGTCAGCATGCCCTCGGGCGTGGGTTCGATGCGCGTCAGGCCGCCGCGGGCCGGTGGCAAGGCCAGCGCGAGGACCTCACTCCTGGCCGCCGCAACGGGCACGGCCAGGGCCTCGAGGGGCTTCTTCTTGGCGGCCATGATGCCCTTCAAGCCCGGCAGGCGCGGCTCGGCCAGGCCCTTCTGGGCGCTCAGCACGCAGGGCAGCGGCACGCTCAGGACCTCGGTCTCGCCGTCGAGGTCGCGGCGCACCGTCAGCCCGGCGCCGTCGGGCACGATGGAGCTCACCCAGGCCACGCAGGGCAGGTCGAGCAGCGCGGCCAGCAGCGGGCCCACTGCCGCGTCGTCCTCGTCGGTGGCCTGCTTGCCCAGCAGCAGCAGGTCGAAGGGCCGCTCCTTGAGCGCGGCCTGCAGGGTCTGCGCCGCCGCCCAGGGGTCGGTGGGGGGCTCGGCCACCACGTGCAGGGCCGCGTCCGCGCCCATGGCCAGGGCGGCCCGCAGCTCCTTGGAGGCGTCGGCGGGCCCGATCGTGAGCACCGTCACCGAGCCCGGCCCGGTGGCGTCGCGCAGCTGCAGCGCCTTCTCGATGGCGATCTCGTCGTAGGGCGCGATGATGAACTGCACGCCGGTGGTCTCGAGGCTCTTACCGTCGGCGGCGACCTTGGCCCGCGTCTCGGTATCGACCACGCGTTTCGCACAGACGATGATTCGCACGGGGGCTCCCTGCTGCCGGTGGGCGTCCGTTATAGGCAACGGAGTCGGAGGAACCGCATCCGTTGCATAGCGCTGCACGGACACGCCCTCTGCGGCCCGTAGGGGCGCCCCTCGTGGGCGCCCGGGGAGTCCGTTGAGATCGCCGACGGCATTCGGGTTCCGCCGCGTGGTGCCGCCGCCGTGCGCCGTACGGTCGACCAACGTTCGCACCGGAGTCGCCGGGGCGCGGCGTCGACCGTCCGGCCGCCGGCCACGCCGTCTCGGAGCGACATCTCGCGCGCTGCGGTAGTCCCTACGGACTTCGCGGGCGCCCACGAGGGGCGCCCCTACATGGTAAAGCCCTGCCCCAGGTAGGTGCGGCGCACCACCTCGTCCTTCACCAGGTCGTCGGGCGAGCCGTGCCGCAGGATGCGACCCTCGGCGATGATGTAGGAGCGGTCGGTGATGGCCAGGGTCTCGCGCACGTTGTGGTCGGTGAGCAGGATCGCCAGCCGGTGCTCCTGCTTCAAGCGCTGCAGGATGCCCTGGATCTCCTGCACGGTGATCGGGTCCACGCCGGCGAAGGGCTCGTCGAGCAGCAGCAGCAGGGGCTCGTGCACCAGGCTGCGCGCGATCTCGAGCCTTCGACGCTCGCCGCCCGAGAGCGTCTCGGCGCGGCTGCCCTTGAGGCGCAGGAGGTCGAGGTCGCCGAGCAGCTTCTCGGCGCGCGCGCGGCGTTCGGCGTGGCGCATGGGCAGCGTCTCGAGGATCGCCAGCAGGTTGTCCATCACCGTCATGCGCCGGAAGATGCTGGGCTCCTGCGGCAGGTAGGCGATGCCCCGGCGCGCGCGCTTGTAGATCGGCAGCCGGGTGATGTCCTCGTCCTTCAGGCGCACCTGGCCCTGGTCGGGAGCCACGATGCCCACCACCATGCGGAACGAGGTGGTCTTGCCGGCGCCGTTGGGCCCCAGCAGCCCGACGATCTCGGCCGGCTCGACCTGGAAGGTGACCTTGTCCACCACCGTGCGCCG
>JANOFW010000485.1:0-5064 GCA_031413835.1 Planctomycetia bacterium | reverse complement strand
CCCGTCACGTCGATTCCCCGGTCGTTCCCCCGTCGTTCCCCTGTCGTCGCGTCTCAGCGAGGGCTCGGAGCACCGTGCGTGAGACGCAGCAGCTGTTCGGCCTTGGCGCGCGCCTCGTCGGCCGCCTGAGCCTTCTCGGCGGCTTCCTGAGCCGCGGCCTGGGCCTGCTCGATGAGCGCGCTCGCCCCCGGATCGCCCGCAGACGTTGCGGCGGCCGCCTGGCGCGCAAGCTCCTCGGCGCTGGCGCGGGCCGCATCGGCCTCCTGGCGCAGGCCGCCGGCCCAGCCCGTGATGGCCTTCAGGGCGTCGGCACGCTGCTCCGGCAGGGCCGGGGCCGAGCCCATGATGCGCCTCCACTCGGCCATCATCAGCTGGTCGGCGCGGGCCTGCTCGGCCAACTGGGCCGCCTGGTCGGCAGCCAGACGGGCCTCGACCTCGCGACGCATGGCCTCGTCGTGCGCCGCCTGGGCGCGGTTGCGTCCGGCCTCGTCGGCGGCAGCCAGGGCCGCCGTGGCCGCGGCCAGCGCCTGCTGCGCGGCCTCGAGGGACCTCTGGGCATCGCTGGACGAGGACTGGGCCTCGGCGCTGCGGGCCGAGGCCATGTCGCCCAGGGCGCCGAGCGCCGCGCGGGTTTCGCTGGATTCGCCGGCGGCCGGGGGTGTGGGCGCGGGCGAGGTGGGCCGGCTCGTCCCGGGCTGGCCGGCCTGCACCTGGCCGGCACGCGCGGTGTTGGCCGCGTCCGCGCCGCTCAGGTCGCCGGAGCCGGGGTTCGCCCGGTTGCGGGCGTTGCTCTTGGAGGAAGCCGAGGCGCGCGCCAGCGCGTCGCCGTAGAGGGGCGCCGACTTGAGATTCATGCGGCGCATGCAGTCGCCGATGCGCGTCCAGGACTCGGAAACGAGCGGATCCTCCTGGGCGACCGCGAGGTAGCCGGAGAGCGCCTCTCCGAACAGGCTGTTGTTGAGCAGCACCTGGCCGCGCCCGAGGGACTTGACCAGCGCGGCCTGGCCCGCGTTGCGAGGATCGCTGGAGAGGCGGTTGAGCTGCCGCTCCGCCGCCGGCTTGAAGACGACGCGCAGCATGGAGACGACGTCGAGCTCGGGCCGATCGGCGTAGTACACACCCCAGCTCAGATTCTCACCGCCCTTGATCGCCTCCGTGACGGGGCTCGGGAAGCGGCCGTAGACGAAGCGCGTGATGGGCGCGAAAGGCTCGGCCTCGCGGTGCAGCACGGTCTTGCCGCGGCGCAGCTCGATCACACCGCCCTTGGCGAAGCCGGCGGAGGAGATCTCGAGGGCGTAGCTGCCCACGGCCTCCGCACGCGTCTCGCCCCGCGGATAGAGGGTCCAGATGCCGCTGGCCGGCGCGCTCACGCCGCGCGTGCCCTGGTCGGGCTCCACGGCCGAGCGCTCGATCTCGTTGGCGGCCAGCCAGACGCCGAAGGCGCCGTCATCGGCCGGATTGACGGCCGGCAGGGCAGCCACGGAGCTCCCGCCGAGGTCGTCCTTGGAGCCGCAGCCCGTTCCCACGAGCAGCAGCGCCATCCCCAGGCAGGCGCTCAAACGAGAGCCCGCATCCAAGTCCCTCTTCGATCCCATGGCAAGTCCCTCCCCACGACGGCGGCCCAGTGACCCCCGTCACACCCACGACATCGACACTCCCACCCCGGGGACTTGAGCCGAGCCCCCCCCCCAGGACGCGAAAACCGCAGGAATCGGCTCTGAATTCGGGGAGCGCCCCCAGGCCCTGACCCGAAATCCGAGAATCACTGTCAGGCTCGACCGTCTCGATTGTATTCCCCTGTAGCGCCACCATGCACTCTCCCGCCGACCTCCACACCACACGCGTTGCGCCTACGGTGGACCCGGAAGACTCCGGGATCCGGGCGGGCGTGCGTCTGCGGGATCCTCAGGCCTTGGCAGTCGTCTACCAGGCCTATTGGCCTGCGCTCTTCCGGCAGGCCAGGCTCATCCTGCCCGACCGCATGGATCCGGAGGACGCCGCGTCGGATGTGTTCCTGCACGTGGTGGAGAACGCCGGGGACTACGACCCGGCCTGCTCCCTCTATTCCTGGTTGTCGCGCATCTGCGTCAACCTGTGCCTGAACCGCCGCAAGCGCTTCGGGCTGGCGATCGTGAACGACTGGTTCCGCAGCCGCCGCTCCAAGCCCGTCGCGCCTGAAGCGACGCTGGAGGGCGAGGCCCGCGGCGCCCTGCGACGGGCGCTGGGCCGGTTGAGCCCGCGCGAACGCGAGGCCGTGACCCTGCGCTACCTCTTCCTCCTCGACGAGGGCGAGATCGCCAAGGCCCTGCGCATCGAGCGCGCCGCCGTATGGCAGGCCATCAGCCGCGGGCTGGCCAACTTGAGAAATGGGCGCCAGGGGCGCGAATTGCGCGACTGGTGGGAGATCACGGGAGAGAAACGATGAACCAGACACACGTTGACCTTGGAAGCTGTGCAGGACTCGGTCGGGCCCTCGCCGACGGACGCTTCGCCGAGGACCCGATCCACTGGCGCCCGCACGTGGAGGCCTGCGCCGCGTGCCGGGCGAGCGTCGAGGGCTACGTGGAGCTGCGCGAACGCATCGAACGAGCGCGCGGCGAGGCGCCCGGAGCCACCGGTGTGACGAACGATCCGCAGGCGGTGGTGGCGCACGCCATGGCGCGTTACCGGGTGCTGCGCGCCCGCCGCCGGACCCTGGTGAGCGCCGGGGCGCTGGTGGCCCTGGGGCTGGGCGTGGCCACGCTGTGGGGCGGATCACCTTCGGCCCCCGCCCTTCAGGAGAGCGGTGCGCAGGAGCCCCTGGCGCTGGCCATGGAACTGCACTGGACGGTGTTCCCGCGGGATGGGAGCCCGCCCCGCCTGAGCCTTCTCCGCGAGGACGCGGGGCAGCGCGCGCGCTTCGAGGCGGCACTCGATCATGGGTCGGCAGCGGTGCGACGCATCGCCCTGTCGGCTTTGACCTCCAGCGGGATCCCGGTGGATCCCAGGCGGCTGGAGGAAGTCCTCGGGACTTGGAATGAGGACCTGGAGACCTCGCTCTCGCTGGCAGCGGCGCCCGGCGCCGACCACGGCCGCCTGGTGGCCGAGGCGCTGGCGCAGGGCCGAGATCAGACGCTCCGGGAGGCCCTGACAGCGGCCAAGAACCAGGCCGAACAGGGGGGGAAGCCGGTCGCGACGGCCTGGGTGCTCCCGCACCTCACGAGCCGCGACGTCGGCGTGCAGCTGGGGGCGCTCGGCGCCCTCGCGTTAGACCCGGGCTACGTGCCGGGCGAGGAGTTGGAGAACCTCCTCGGGAGTGCGCAGCAGTCGCGGGAAGTCCGGGAAGAGGCCGCCCGCTGTCTGGAGCAGCGGTTGGGCGAGGAGGGCGTACGGCGGGTGGTCGTGGCGTTGGAGCGGATGGCCGATGCGGAGACGATCGAGGTGGGCGTCGCCCCGGTCATCATGAGGCAGCCGACGGGGCTCGCCTGGGCTCGCACGCGCGTGTGGGACGAAGGCGTGGCGATCGCCACCACGCTGGCCTACGCGCAGGGCCTCCTTGGGCGCGGGGAGAGCGTTGCGAAGGACAGCATCGTGCGCCGCGTCCTGGCCGAGCCCGAGGGATGGCTCGTCGAGGGGCTGGCCGAGTGTTGCCGCCGGGGCGACTGGACCGACCAGCGGGAGGTCCTCCAGGCCATCTGGATGGCCCATCACGTGGCCTGGGGCGCAAGTCCACGCGGCGACGCGGGGGAATTCGTAGCGCGCTGTCTGCTCGACTGGGACGCAACGGCCGGGGCCCCCTCCCGACTCAACCTGGCCCTCGACATCTGTGCCCAGATGGGGCAGCATGCGAGCCTCTGGGTCAGGCGCTGGCTGGCCCGAGTTGCGACGCACGAGGACTTCGGTATCACCTCGCGGGCCAAGGCGCTGAGCGCTGGGCTTGGCGGAGGTTAGGGTTTCCAGGGTGGGGCGTGGCAGGCGCCCAGGGAGGTGGATGTGCAGGTCACGAAGACTCCGCCGGGGTCGTTCACACCGGGGTTGGGATACGTGGCGACCCCCACGGGGGGAACGCCGCCCTACACCTTCGTAGCGGCGCCCGCACCGCCCAATCCGCCGGGCGTCACGATCAGTTCGAACGGCATGAGCGCCGAGATCGATTGCCCGCCGAACACGCCCCCGAGAACGACGATCCATGTGACCGTCTACGACAGCAGCCAGCCGCCGGTGTCGGCCAGCGCTTCGCACACCACGAGGTGACGACTCTCACGGCGGCCTCCCGGCTGCCCCGGACTCATCAGGTTGCGGCCCCGTCGGCCTGTTCACAGCAGGCGTCTGGTGCCGAAAAGCAAGGAGTGACACGATGGACAAGATCCTGAGGCTGCTGGCCAGCGGCGGACTCGCCTGGGCCGGCCTGAGCGCTTATCTGTCTGGAGGCGAGAACCTCTGGGTGGGTCTGAGCGCGACGGAAGACTGGCACAAGGCCCTGGTGGCCTTGGCCGCCTTCCAGGTGGCGCCCTACCTGCCCACGCTCGCGGGCGGCGCGGGCGGGCTGCCCCAGTTGATCCACAGCCTGTTCCTGCGCCTCCTGATCGTGGCGGCCCCCGCCTACGCGGCCATGACGGCTGCCGCGGCGGTGCGCGAGGGCGTGCCGGAGTGGCGCGTCGGCGCAGCCATGGCGGGCCTCGTGGCCGCCGTACTGGCCTGGCGCCAGCTGGGCGCCGCGGCGCGCAAGCAGCAGGCCGCGGGAGGCCCCGTGACCACGCCGGCGGCACTGGCCAGCCACGCTTCCGTGCGCAAGGCGCTCGAGAGCATGGCGAAGGCGCACGGCCTGCCCGGGCCCTCAAGCGAGCGCGACGTGCGCCTGCGCTACGTGGCACGCGACGGCTCGCTGCAGTTCGTGGACGTGCCGCCGCGCTCGGCGTAGAGCGACGCGCTCGACCTAAATCAGGCTCCTCGCTACAGACAGTGGGTAACGGGGGTGGGTGAGGCTCCGCGCGCCCCAGAAGCGCGCGGGCCGGCGACACCGAGGACGGCCTGGGTAGGCTCGGGGCATGGACTACCTCAAGCTCTTCGAGGCGGCACTCGGGC
>JANOFW010000484.1:0-2130 GCA_031413835.1 Planctomycetia bacterium | reverse complement strand
CCCAGCGCCTCGCGCAGCGTCTGCCCCAGGATCTCGGCGGGGATCTCGCCGCGGGCGCGCCAGACGCCCGCCGGCAGCGCCGGCTCCGGCGCCAGCGGCACGCCGGCGACGGTCACGCCGATGCTGATCTGGACCCCAGGGCCCTCGAACCCGGCCGCGAGCAGCCGATCGCCCGCACGCCGCCCCACAGCGAAGACCAGCGGCGTGGGCGCGGGCAGGGCGCGGTGCTCGGCGACGAAGGCCCGGAACGCGGCCTCGTCGTCGGCCAGATCCTTGAGGCACAGCCGCTCGAGCTGCGCGACCTCCAGGCCCTTGCGGATCCCGTCGTAGGTGCGGTGCTGGCCCGCGTCCTCGGGCAGCAGCACGGCCCAGTGCCGGCAGGTCGTCCGCTCCGGCTCGCCCCGGACGGCAGACGCGCCGCTGCACACCGCCAAGGCCAGCACGCCCAGCAAGGCGACGACATGGGGGACAGGCGGACGCACGCGGGAGATCCTATGCGCCGAGCCGCAAGGGAGGCTAGGGCTCGACACGCCAGATCACGCCGCCCCCGCCGCCGATCCATCTCTCCCCCCCGACCTGCCCTGCTTCCCACGCCTCGTAGCCGCAGGAGTCGAGCGGCACCTCCAGCAGGTGATCGCCCTCGAACTCCAGCAGGAGATCGGGCACGCGTGGACCGAGTCGGACGGTGAGGATGGAACATCCCCCTACGGCCTCCATGAAGCGCGCTGTAGCGTCGAACGGTGCGGGAAGTCCGAACCACTGGCCATCGTCGTCGGAGCACATCCGCAGTCGCTCACGAGCGAGCAGCCTCCAGTTCGAGTCCGTGCGCAGCCACCGATCGTTCTCCATGGTGAAGAGCCAATCGCTCTCCCGATGCACCAGTGCCGTGACGCGCTGACGGCAGAACAGGGTCTGGAGGCGGAGGAGAGCCTACTCTTTCGGCACCACGATGCCGTGGCTGTGGCTCACGCAGACCCCCTCACGTGGTCGGCACCACGTCGAGGTCGAGGCCCGATCGCAGCCCCAGCGCGAGCAGCTCGCCGCCGCGCAGCGCGATCATGGCGCCGTTGTCGGCGCACAGGGCCGGGGAGGGGAAGCGCACGGCGAGGCCCGCCGGAGCGCGCGCCGCGAGGTCGCGCCGCAGCACGCGGTTGGCGGCCACGCCGCCCCCCACCACGAGGGAGCTCACGCCCTCGCGGGCCGCGGCCTTGAGGGCGCGGTCCACCAGGGAGTCCACCACGGCCTGCTCGAAGGAGGCGGCGACGTCGGCGTGGGAGCAGACGAGGTCGCCGCGGTCGGGGGCGTCGCGGCGCCCCCCGGCCCCCTTCAGGTAGTAGAGGACGGCGGTCTTCAAGCCTGAGAACGACATGTCGAGCGGGGCGTCCTCGACGCGCGCGCGCGGGAAGGCCACGGCCTTGGGATTCCCTCCCTGCGCCAGACGGCTCACCTGCGGGCCGCCGGGCTGCGGGAGGCCCAGCAGCACGGCCACCTTGTCGAAGCATTCGCCGGCGGCGTCGTCGATGGTGCCGCCCAGGCGCTCGATCGCCTGCGGGCCGCGGCAGGCGTAGAGCGCCGTGTGCCCGCCCGAGACCACCAGGGCCACGAAGGGATAGGCGAGTTCGGGGTGCTCGGCGCGGGCCGCGATGGCGTGGGCCTCGATGTGGTCCACGCCGATCAGCGGCAGGCCCGTGGCGAGGCTCAGGGCCTTGGCTGCCGTAACGCCCACCATGAGCGCGCCCACCAGGCCCGGACGGTGCGTCACGGCGATGGCGTCGAGGTCGGCGAGCGTCACCCCGGCCTTGGCGAGCGCACGCTGGATCACCAGCGTCACGCGCTCGGTGTGAGCACGGCTGGCGATCTCGGGCACCACGCCCTGGAAGGCCGCGTGCAGGTCGTGCTGCGTGGCGACTTCGTTGCTGAGCACGGTGCCAGGCAGGCGCACCACGCCCGCCGCGGTGTCGTCGCAGGAGGTGTCGATGCCAAGCACAAGCATTGGTAGAGCCTACGTTCCCCCGCCAAGGTGGCGGGTTTCAGCAGGCCCCCCTTTCAAACCGTGCGTGCGGGTTTCCCGCACACGGCTTACCGGAGATCTCTCGAGCCGCTGCATCAGGCCGTCCTCCAGAAGGGGGT
>JANOFW010000483.1:0-9460 GCA_031413835.1 Planctomycetia bacterium | reverse complement strand
GCAGACGGCGCCGTCGAGGTCCTTCGGCTCCTTCGTGGTAGCGCCCGAGCGCGCCTCGATCGCCTCGGCGATCGCCGCGTGGTACTCGACGCGGAGCGGGTCGGAGAGGCTGCCGTAGAGGGCCTCCTGCACTTGGTGGTGGTCGAAGACGTAGCGCGGCCCGGCGGCGCGTACGAGACGGTGGGCCCGTTCGATCTGCGCGAGCGCCTTGAGGAGTGGCACCCGCCCTACACCGACGACCTCCCCGACCAAGAGGGGGTCGAACTCGAAACCTAGGCAGGCCGCGACGTCGAGCAGGTCGCGCTCCTGCAGCGCGAGGTCGGCCACGCGCGCCTGGACCAGATCCGAGATCGACGACGGGATCGGGATATCGCGAATCACGTGCGTCGTCACCCACGTGCCGTCAGGCTTCTGGGTGAGGAACTGCCCCCCCTTGAGGCCGCGCAGAAGCTCGAAGACAAAGTACGGGTTGCCGTCCGACTTGACCGCGATCTTCCCGGACAGCTCCTCGGCGAGGTGCTCTGACCGCAGGGCGTCGCGCAGCAGTGCCATGAGGTCCTTCGGGCCGAGGCGGTCAAGAGCGATCCGCGAGGCGTTCCCGGCGCGCTCGACCGCCGCGGTCCACTTCTCGTCGCGCACCGGACGCGCGGTGCCGACGAGGAGGATGCGGTGTCCCGATGCCGCGAGGGCGAGCGACGTGAACAGGGCTCGGCCCTCGTCCGGTGCGAAGTGGAGGTCGTCGATCAACACGATCGTCGGCCGCTCGGCGGCGAGCGCCCGCGTCGCGTGGACGAAGCAGGTCTGGAGCGAGTCCTTCGTCAAGGGCTCGGGCCCCGCCGGAGTCTGCTCGCCCCGCAGGAGCGCCGCGAAGGCCGGGACGAGGATCGGGCTCGGTCCGAGGTAGGGCACAAGCGTCTCGTCCAGACCCTCCACCCCGAAGTGCTCGCGGGAGGCGGTCGAGAAGGCGCCGCTGGCCGTCGCAGCGCCGCCCGGCGGGTACGAGCCGAAGAGGAAGTTCACGTCCTCGCCCTCTCCCCGAAGGCGCCCGACGAACTCGTCCACGAGCCTCGACTTCCCGATGCCCGCCTCGCCCTGGACGAGGACGACCTGCCCCTCGCCGGACCTCGCCCTCTCGTAGAGACCCCGGAGCCTCGCGAGCTCGCCGTCGCGCCCGACGACCGCCGTCTCGCGCGGGATCCGGATCCGTCGGAGGGGCCGTCTCATCGCGACGCGGGTCGCCTTCGCGTGGTTCCTCCACCACGCGGACCGCTCCCCCTCCTCGAGGATGCGCCCGACCTCGGTCGCTCGCGGGAGGCGCTTCTCCCGGTCCTTCTCGAGGAGTTGGACCAGGAGCTCCTCGAAGAAGGGCGAGAGTTGTGGGTTCAGCTCGCCGGCGGGGCGCGGGACCTCGGTCAATTGCCGCCGCAGCACGGAGTGGAAGTCCTCGTCCGCAAACGGGTGCCGTCCGGTCGCCAGCTCGTAAAGCGTGAGCCCCAGGGCGTAGATGTCCGCCCGACCGTCGAGCATCGTGCCGTGCCCCGCGAACTGCTCCGGGGCGGCGTAGCGCACCGAGCCGATGAACGCGCCGGTCTGCGACAGCCGGATCTCCTCGGCCTGGAGCCGCGCCACGCCGAGGTCCATCACCTTCACGACGTGGTCGCGCGTGATGAGCACGTTCTCGGGCTTCAGGTCCCGGTGGACCGCGCCGGCATCGTGGATGGCGGCCAGCGCCTTCGCCACCTCGCAGCCGACGTGCCGGCAGAGCTCCTCGGGGACACGCTCCAGTTCGTCCAGGAGGCCGCGGAGCGTCTGCCCCTCGACGTACTCCATGACGAAGAAGTGGAACCGCTCGCCGCCGTCCTCGGCCGCGTCGGCCGCGAGCGTACGAACGACGTTCGGGTGGCGCAGCCGCCGTCCGATCTCCGCCTCCCGGAGGAAGCGCTGGAAAAACCCCTCGCGTGCCAAGAGGTGGGGGTGGACGACCTTCACGGCGACGCGCAGCCCGGGATCGAGCCCGGGCGCCGGCCCCTCGACAGTCGCCAAGTACACGGTCCCCATGCCTCCCGAACCGATCCTCGACAGCAGCCGATAGCGCCCGAGAGAGCGTCCGGTCAGCGACCTCGGGGCAGGCGAATGGACGGGCGCGGCCCCGAGCCCGAACGAACCGTCGAGCGCATGGAGCGCGGCGAAGCGTCGCCTCAAGGTCGTCGCCAGGTCCGGGTGCACACGGAGGACTTCCTCGGGATCGACGGACTCGCCTCGATCGAGGCGATCGCGGTACCGCCCCATGATCTCCGAGGCACGGTCGTCATCGTTCACCGCGGGCCACCCTGCGAGCCGCCCATACGGTCGGCCAGCAGGGCGAGGGCGCGCCCGTACAGCTTGCGTGCAGCCTCGGCGGAACGCCCCATGCTCGTACCCGCGTCCGCGAGCGTGAGGCCCTCGTGGTGAACGAGCCGGATCACCGTCCGGTAGTCCTCCGCGAGGCTGTCCACCGCCGCGCGAAGGGCCGCCGACTGCTCGGCGCCGGCCACCTCGGCGCTGGGCGAAGGCGCCGCGGAGGCGAGCCCGGACGCGACGCCCGACGTGTCCGTCCGGAACCGGGCCTCGCGGCTCACGCTCCGCTTGTCGGCCCCCACGAAGCGCCGCTCCGCGTCGAGGATCTTGTGCTCGAGGATTTGTCGCAGCCACCGCTGGAACGACCCGTCCCCGCGGTCCTCGAACTCGCCGAGCCCCATGAACGCGGCGATCAAGGCGTCCTGGACGATGTCGGACGCCCCGACTTTGGCCTGCAAGGCCCGCGGCATCCGACCCCGCGTCCGTGCGCGCAGCGTCGGGAGGTGCCGGTCAAGAAGCATCGCGGCGGCGGACGCGTCGCCCGCGCGGACGCTGCGCACGATTTCCTCGTCGGAACGCTCGGGCGGTCTGGGCAAGGGCCCTCCGTTCGGTCTGGGGGGATCATATCGCCCCTGGTGTGCGGCCGCTCAGGGGGGGATGGAGGAGGGTCCCGGATCCGAGCGCAGGGCCGCCCTTGCCCTCCTCGGCGCGGCAAGGACGCGGTAGCAACAAGGCAACGCAGGAGCAGGGATTCGTGGCCACGACCAGCAGCACCTCGACCGGGAAGTACGCGCGGCCCACCACGACGGGGGACGCGCCTCACCTTGGACAGCCCCGGCAAGGGGGAAGGGGTAGAGCGACTCGGCCACGCGCCGGGTGAGCGGGCACGTGCCCGTGCCGGGTTGAAGCCTGAGAAGCAGGTCGTCGCCGCGGGCCGCGCCGGCTCGCGCTAGCCACCCGCCCGCCCGCGGCCCGTGGCGGCTCATGGGCCCGAGGCCCCGGCCAGGCTCCGGAGCCTAGGGCTGGTACGTGACGACGAGCGTGGGACTGTCGCTGGGCAGCGGCGCCGCAGCAGTGGTCCAGAAGATCATGGCGTCGCCATCGGCGTCGAGGTCGTCCTCCACCGCGAACCGCAGCCGGAACTGAGACTGCGTGCGAGGAGACGCGAGGTCGTCCTGGACGGCGACCGTCACCGTCGCGGACTTGGGCCCGAGCGCGGGGTCGGACGCGAGCGTGGTGAAACCCTGGTTCACGGGGAATGAACGCGCGTAGGCACCGGCCTCGAGCACGTTGCCGTACACCACCTGGTCCACCAGGATCGCACCAAGCGTGGCGAACGGGGTCGCGTCCACGAGACGCGCGGAGAGTGTCAGCGTCGCGGAGGTGACCACGGCGCCGGGCGGGATCGCGGAGATGTCGAAGCTCGCGAAGACGCGGACGCTCTGACCCAGCGAGAACATCGCCAGTGGGTCCCCGGTGTCCCCGGCATACAGCGAGAGGAACGACACCGTACCGGTGTTCGACACAGCCCCGGTGTGCTCCGGCGTGCCGAAGATCGTGAGCGTAACGGGCGCGTTGTCTTGCCCGCCGCTGCCGCACCCCGACGCAGCCAGGGCGCTGGCGAGCACGGCGAGGGCGAAGGTGGAGCGCATGGCGGACCTCCTCGGGAAGCGCGGGAGACGCGACCAGACGAAGATCCCACTCTATACGCGAGGCTCGCTCCACGCTCCGTGCCGAGGCGCGATGCCTCCCGCCGCGACGCGGGGACGGGCTACGCTCCCGCGCGCTGCGTACAGGACTCCTCCGTGTCGGGCTGCTCGACCCGCTCGTGGCCGCCCATGTCGGCCACGGTCAGGGCGACGCGTAGGATGCGGTGCACGGCGCATCCCGAGAAGCCCCAGCGCCGCACTGCCGAGATCAGGTACTCTTGCGCCTCGGGCGCGGGTTCGACGGCCGCGGGGAGCAGTGGCGAGGGGACGTGGCGGTTGCCCGGCCGCGGAAGCCCCATCGTCCGGGCACGCGCGCGCTGCGCCGCCACCGCGCACTCGACCGTCGAGGGGGGGGCGTCGGGCCGGGCGTGCGGCGCGGGCGCACCCGGGGAGCGCGGCGCAAAACGCGTCAGATCAACCGCTTGTAGTCCGCAACCTCGAGCTTCCACACGCGCACGCCGCAGTAGCGGTCGCCCTCGGGGCAGATGGGGCCCTTCTCGGCCATGGCGCGCAGGGTGCAGGGGGGCAGGAGATAGCGGCCGATGCGGCGGTTGACCTCGGCGACCTGCAGCGCTTCGTCTTGGCTGGCGCGCCAGATCTCCTCCTGCGAGTTGTAGCACAGGCGCATCTTGAGCTTGTGGTGCAGATGCAGCAAGTCGGCCGACTCGGTGAAGCGCAGCGCTACCGCGTTGGGGAGCAGGTAGGAGCGGTCCTCGTCGGACACGCCCAGGGCCTTCAGGCGGTTGATGGCCTCCCAGGTGCGGGCCATGCTCTCGTCGTAGGCGCGGCGCACGCCCTCGTCCTCGAGCACCAGAGCGGGGCAGATGACATCGGGCTCGTCGGAGAGATAGGCCTGCAGGCAGGGGCGCGAGGCCGGTGTCATGCGGTGGCGCTGGTCCTGGCTGTCGGCCGTGTGGCTCAGCTTCTTCTGGAAGGTGTAGGAGGCGTGCGAGAGCGAGCGGGCCAGCTTGCCCAGGGTGGAGACGTTCATGGTCTCGCCCAGGAGCCGGTTCTGGGAGGGGTCGAGCGCCATGGCCAGCGCCGCATCGTCGCCCAGGGCGCTCGCGGGCACGCCCAGCACCTCGCGCACGGCCTGCGCGACGCACTCTTCGTTGCGCTGCTTCCAGTCCACCAGCCGGCTGACGCGCGGGCCCAGCGTGCGGTCGAACTCCTCGCGGCACAGCCGCGCGTTCTGCCCCTCGGGCGCCTGGCCCCGGATCGAGGCGTAGAACGCATGCTCGGCGCTCTCCTCGAGCGGCAGCGGCTCCTCGAGCAGCGTCTCGAAGAGCGGGTCGTGCTCGAGCAGCAGGCGCACCATCTCGCCGACCACCGCGCGCTGCTCGCGGGGCGCGTCGTAGGTCTCGCACATGCGCCAGTAGCGCAGCAGCGTGAGGCCCGAGACCGTGTGGTAGAGGTAGGCGTGGGTGGCCACCGGCAGGACGTAGCGCGCGATCTCCTGGGCGCGCTTCTGGATCGCGCCCTTCCACTTCTCGGGACGCTGCGCGCGGGCGCGGAAGACGCGGAAGTACTCGCGCTCGCACACCGGCGTGAGCCGCTCGATCAGGTCGAAGTACTCGCGACCCTGGCGCTCGAGGGAGGCCTGGTAGACGGCGAGCGCCTCGCCCTCGAGCGGCGGGACGGCGGCGTGCTCGGGCTTGACCTCGACGTAGCGCTGGCTGACCTGCTCGGAGTTGTAGAAGGGGTGGCTGTGGAGGAAGGTCCAGAGGAACTGGCGCGAGACGTTGCTGAGCGCGAACTGGAAGTGCGCGTGCTGCAGCGTGGTGTGGTGGCCGGCCTGGTAGATCGACTTGGCGATGCGGTCGCGGGCCTGGGCCTTCTTCTCGGCCGCCTCGGGGGCTTGGCCGGGCGGGCCGCTGACCTCCTCGGTGGCGATGATGCCGCGCGAGGAGTAGCAGGTCTTGGCCGTGGCGACGGCGTTCTCGTAGGGCCGAGCAAAGGCGTTGATCAGGCGCACGTGGGGTGCTTGGGACCCGGGCGCCTGGGATAGGGCCGACGTCGAGAATGCCGTCAGCGGGCTGACGGACGGCCGGATGACCACAGGGGAAGTGCCTCCAGTTGGACCCTAGCAACCGACTCCGACAGCCCCAGGCGAGCCTGCCGGGGCGAGCTCCGAGCGCGCCAACCCGCCTTGGGAGGGCGTGCCCCCGGCCCCCCCGCCGGTCTAGAGACCCCGGGACTCCCCAGCGTAAACGCTCCCGTGGATCGAGACCATCCGCGGCCAGCCGGTCTTGGAGTCCACCAGCACCTGCAACAGCTTCGAGCGGTCCTGGCGGCTGCCCAGCAGGGCCCAGGTCTCCACCCGGGTGGGCTCGGAGGACGCGGCGGCGCGGATCTCGAAGTCGGGGCCCTGGCCCCCCACGATCTCGAGCCCGAAGAAGGCGTGCGCGTCGCCTGTCAGGCGGTTCCAGGAGGGGGCGCAGAAGTCCACCTGGCAAGGCGGCGCCCCGCGAGGCATGAGCCGCGCCCAGAGCACCGCCCCCCCCACCTCGACGAGCGGCTGGCCGGCGTACCAGGCCGAGCGCAACAGCCGTGTGGCGCCGCCGCCGGGCTTGGTGCCGCTGATCTGGATCGCCAGCAGCTTCTCGCCCCCCAGCCACTCGACCTTCGTGGGCGTGGCGGTGCCGTCCTCGTAGGTGCCGCCGCGAAGCGGCGTAAGGTCTTGCGCCAGCACACTCTCCACCGTCCGGCGGGCGCCCACGGCACCCGCCTTGGCCCCCCAGATCTCGGTCACCTTCCAGGCCGGCTGGCCCGCGTCGGTGGCGGCCTCGGCCTGGATCGAGAGCTCGACCTCCGTGCCGTCGGGGCGCTTGCCGTGGCCCAGGAACAGGAAGCCCAGCGCCTTGCTCGGCGTCGGCAGCTCGGCGGCCAGCTGGCGCGCCTGACGCACGGGGGGCGGAAGATCCTCAGCCACCGAGACTCCGGCGAAGAGACCCAGCCCCCCCACCGAGGCGAGCCGCACCAGCCACGCCCAGCCGTCACGTGCAGTCATCCGACCTCCTCCCACGACGGGCGCCTCACCCGTGTCCGTGGTCGGGGCGAACTCTACTCTCCCGGCGCGCTCGGGCCAGCCTCGAACGAGCGCCGCGAGCGCCTCACGACCCTCCGAAAACGCACTCCCACGCCCCTTGCGCCCCAGGTCGCAACCTCCGCGATGGGCCGCAATCGCGTCCTCCCTGTCGAAATCCGTGCGTGCAACGCGATTTCGTCTTTGTCGTGTCTCCCCAGGTTGGTAGATTCCCGCGCCGTTGGGGTCGCAGCAGCGGTTTCGCACGCGAATCCGAGGCTTCGACCCGGTCCTCCGCCTTCGCGGAGGGCCGTGAAACGCAAACAAACGCAACTTTTCGGAGGCAGAACGAACATGGCTGGCAAGAAGAAGGCAGCGGGCAAGGGCGGCAAGAGCTCCCTCGTGGTCGGCTCGAAGGTCAAGGAAGCGATCAAGAACCAGGGCGTCCGCATGGCGGGCGACCTGCTCGACGCCCTCAACGGCGCCGTCGGCGGCATGCTCAAGGCCGCCGTGGGCCGCACCAAGGCCAACGGTCGCGGCACGGTCCGTCCCCAGGACCTGTAGGCAACCGCTTCGCGGCTGCCTACAGGTCCTTTAGGGATCCATGGTGAGCCGTACGCTTCGAGGGACGCGCGACACATGTCGCGCGTCCCTTTTTCGTTTCTATGCCCAGCGTGCGTTCGCTCATGCGCCCGCGCCACGCGCCGCCGCTCAGGGCAGCCGCGGGACTTCGAGGCGCAGCTCGACCCCAATCTCGCGAGCCTGCGCGGCGAACGCCTCAGCGGCGGGACGGTCGGGGAACGCGAGAGTGTGCGGCCGGCCTGGACTGATGCCGGCCAGCAGGCGATTCGCGTCGTCGGGTTCGAGCGCCTGACGGGCCATCAGCAGCTTGATGACCGCCACGCGGGAGGGCGCGCTCTCGACGCCCAGCAGCACGACGCGGAAGGGCGACAGCGGCGGAGTCGAGCCCGGAGCGGGCCTGAGCGCGGCGCCGCGAGAGCGCTTCAGCCTCCTCGTCGCCGCGACGCCGCCCCCCGGCAAGGCCGGATCCAGGTACCAGCGAGTGCCGATGAGCCGAGGGTTGCGCAGCACGGCCGCCAGCGCGGCTCCCGCCGCGAATCCACCCAGGTGCGCGTAGACGCCCATGTCCTGGTGGCGCGCCGTGGTCGTAGACATCATCTCGAGCAGGACCCACGGCACGAGCAGCCAGAAGACGGCGACGTGGAAGGGATCTCGGACGTGTGGGCCCCACTGGTAGACCACGCGGACCTGAGCCCACGGGGCCCCGACGAGCACGAAGCCCGTCAGCCCGGAGATGGCCCCCGAGGCGCCCACGGACGGGAAGAGTGCCCCAGAGGCGATGTAGGCGAGATTGCCGCACAGTTCGAAGGCCGCGTAGGCCGCCAGGAACCGCCCGTGGCCCAGGCGCTCCTCGACGTAGCGACCGTAGATCACGAGGAACAGCATGTTCCCCAGCAAGTGCACCACCCCGACGTGCATGACGCCCGACGTCAGCAGCTGATGCGGCGAGAGGTCCCGGGGCCAGAGGGCCAGCGACATCAGGGCACCTTCGGGGAGGGCCCAGCGCAACACCTCGAAGAGAACGCAGACGCCAGCGATGGCGTACGTGACGTAGTGCGTGCGCTCGTAGGGGTGCTCGATCCCGAGCGGCCACAGCATGGCCAGGATCGTAGCCTGCGCCTCGCATGGCGCGCAGGAGCAGTTGCTCGCTGGCTCGCCCCCAGGCCGTTGCCGAGGCGCGCCGTCCAGGCTGCCGCTCGCGGGACGCGGCGCAGCGCGCGCCACAAGTGACCGACGCGGACTGATTCGGCTTCGTGAAGCAGCGCGCAGCGCTACTTCAGGAAGCCGGCGTCCTCGCGCATGGCCATCTCGAGGCCGCGCCAGACGGCGCGCACGGCTTCGGGGACGTCGGGTGCCACGTAGCGCACGCTGCGGTCTTCGAGGGGCGTGCCGTCGCCGGTCTCGAGGGCGCGGTGGGCCATCTCGCGGCGGTGGAACTCGACCACGATCTCGATGGGAGGTCGCCCGGTCCAGGGCTTCCTGTGCGCGCGCTGCTCGACCGCGCGCTGCGCGGCTTCGCGGATCAACTCGGCGCTGCGCTGCGGCGTGAGCGAGGCGCAGGCCGAGGGGCCCAGAGCGCGCTTGACCTCCACCACGGTCAGGTCCTTGCCCAGGTCGGCTTGGGCCTCGCGGCAGACGTCGTCGGCGCCCGTGACGAGCACCACCGGCACGCCGTAGTGGCCCACGATGGCGGCGTCGAGCAACGACTCGCCCGCAGGCCGGCCCTGAAGGCGGATCTCGTGCACCAGCATGCCCACCCAGGTGTGCGAGAGCAGGCCGCCGGGGGTGCCGGCGCGGCTGTGGAAGC
>JANOFW010000482.1:0-2298 GCA_031413835.1 Planctomycetia bacterium | reverse complement strand
GTCCCGTACGGCCCCCGCCGCCCCCTCGAGACGGTGGAGGTCCGCATGCACGTGCTGTTCGTCGAGCCGCGCTTTCCCGCCAACCAGAGGCGCTTCGTGCGCGGCCTGCGCGAGGCCGGGGCGCGCGTGACCGGCATCGGCGAGGCCCCGGTGGAGGCCCACATCCAGGCAGCCGCCAAGGTGCGCGCGGCCTGTGGCATCCCGGGCACGACCGAACGGACCGCCTTCCTGTGCCGCGACAAGCCGGCCATGAAGGAGGCGCTGCGCGAGGCAGGCGTCTCCACCGCCCGCTCGCTGGGCTCGGACGACCCGGCCGCCGTGCGCCGCTTTGCCGCGGAGGTGGGCTACCCGCTGATCGTCAAGCCGCGGGCCGGGGCCGGGGCCTCGGGCACGCTGCGCGTGGACGACGCCGGGGGCCTGGAGAAGGCCATCGCCGAGTACTCGCTGGGGCGCGGGGGCACGGCGGCCGTCGAGGAGTTCATCGAGGGCCACGAGGGCTTCTACGACACGCTCAGCGTGGGCGGCAAGGTGGTGCTCGAGTTCGTATCGCACTACTACCCGGGCGTGCTCGAGGCCATGCGCACGCGCTGGATCTCGCCCCAGATCATCACCACCAACCGCGTGAACGCCGAGGGCTACGGCGCGATCAAGCAGATGGGCGCCCAGGTGATCCAGGCGCTGGGTCTCGGCACCTCGGCCACGCACATGGAGTGGTTCTACGGGCCCAAGGGCCTGAAGTTCAGCGAGATCGGCTGCCGCCCTCCCGGCGTGGGCATGTGGGACGTCTACAGCGCGGCCAACGACTTCGACCTCTACCGCGCCTGGGGCCAGGCGATCACCCACGGGCACGTCACCGAGCGCCCCAGCCGGCGCTACGCCGCAGGCATGATCAACTTCCGCCCCGACCAGGACGGGCGCATCGTGGGCTACGAGGGCGTGCAGACCGTCTACGCGCGCTACGGCTCGCTGATCATCGACGCGCATCTGCCGCCCGCCGGCACGGGCACGCAGCCGGTCGAGGCCGGCTACATGGCCAACGCCTGGATGCGCTTGAAGCACCCCGACTACGACGGGCTCAGGGCCGTGATGGACGACATCGGCAGCACGCTCAAGGTGCGCGCGGGCTAAGGCTCGCGCCCCGGACCACCATGCGTTTCGAGCGCGAGCAATGCCTGGACCTCGATGCCGCGTTCGCGCGCACGTGGATCTTGACCGACCTCCTGGGGGGCGTCGCGGCCGGCTCGCTCCTGGGCTGTCCGGCCTCGCGTCACCACGGTCTGCTCGTGGCACCCGCCGGGCCCGAGGGCGCGCTGCACGTGTTCCTCGCCCGGCTGGAGGAATGGCTGGTGGAGGGCGAGCGCGCGCTCCCCATCTCGAGCGCGCGCTACCCGGGCGTGATCGAGCCCTCGGGCCACACCTACCTGGCTTCGTTCGATGCCTGGCCGACTCCCACCTGGCGCTACCAGGTGGGGGACGTCGAGGTGACGCGCGAGATCGAGTTCCTGCCGCCGCCCGGGCACGGGGTGGTGATCCGCTGGCGGGTGCGCGCGCCGCGCGGAGCGAGGCGACGGCTGCGGCTGCGACCTTTCCTGGCCTGCCGCCACGCCGACGCACTCACCTTCGAGAATCCGCACGCCGACCTGCGGGCCACGCCGTTGCGCGACGGCGTGCGCCTGCAGCCCTATGCTTCGCTGCCCGCGCTCACCCTGCGCATGAGCCCTCGGGCGACGTTCTTCGCCGCGCCCGAGTGGTACCGCAGCTACGAGCACGCGCAGGATCTCGTCGCCGGCCGCGCAGGTCACGAGGACCACCTCACGCCCGGGTGGTTCGAGATCGAGCTGCGCGGTTCCGCGGAGGTCGTGCTCGTGGCCTCGATCGGGCGGCCGGCCAAGGAGAAGCTCCCGGGGGCGCGGGGGCGGCGCCGGTCGCGCTCCGATGTCGCGCCGTCGTTGGGGGCGATACTCGAGTCGGCGTCTGCACGTCACTTTCGCTTCAGCGCGCGAGGTTTGGACCGCTGGCTCTGCGCGCGCCTGCCCTGGGGCAGCGACGATCCGGCTGCCACGATGGAGGCCTGGGGCCCGTTCGTCGCCTCCACCCGCCAATCGGCGGCAGTGCTCGGCCTGCTCGGGGGCCGGTCGGGCGAAGCTTGGCTCGACCTGGCCTGGGCCAAGGGCGGGCTCGCTGCGCTCCAAGCCCGCGCAAGCGCCGTGTTTCGGCACCAGCTGCTCGAGCACTTGTTCGGGCTCGGACACGCCTTGCGCGCGGCGGCCGCGCTCGATCCCTTGGGCGCGGGCTCGG
>JANOFW010000481.1:0-9049 GCA_031413835.1 Planctomycetia bacterium | reverse complement strand
CGTCAACAGGAAGATCGTGTCGAACTGGGGATCGGTGGTGAAGGCGGCCTCGAGGGCCTCGAAGAGATGTGTGTCGCCCGCCGGTGTGGCCAGGGCTTTCGCGGCCCATTGGAGGGCGCCTGCGACGTTCTCTGGCGTAGCGAGGACCTCCGCCTTGCGAAACCAGCTCAACCCTTCGGCGTAGACCAGCACGTTGAACTGCGTCTCCGGCGTCAGCTGGCGGAGCACCGAAGCCAGCTCGGAGCGCGCGACGTCGATGCGGTGCGGCTCCTTGCGCCAGGGCCAGGTCATCGAGGAGGAGGCGTCCACCAGGAACACGACCCGGTCGGTCTCCACCGAGAAACCGTGGTAGCTGGGGAGGGTGAGCTGTTCGGGCTTGCCCGGGTCTTGCTTGGCGAACCAGGCCGCCCAGGCCTTCGCGTCGTGCCCCAGGAGCTGCCCCGTGATCTGCTGGAGCGCCATGGCTGCTACGTGCCGCGTGCGCAGGCGAATGTCGCCGAGCATCGGGATGAGCGCGCTCGCGAGGCCGCTGCGCCGCGCGGCGCCCGAGCGCGCAGCGGCCGTCTGTCGGATGCTCGCGACCTCGTCGGCGAGCAGGCCCCGCACGCCGGCCTCGACCTCGGCTGAGAACGGCTCGAAGCCGGGCAGGATGTCCGCCGGCACCAGCCGTACACGCGGATCGGGATGCCGCACGGCCTCGAGGAGCAGCGGCAGCGCGGCCGCTCCGCGGGCGGTCGCGAGCGCGCGCAGTGCGCGCGCGACGAGATCTGGCGAGCCCGGCGGCTTCTGGTGCTTCACGTAGAGAGCCTCGACACGCTCGAGCGTGGCCGCGTCCGCTCCGCCTGCCGAGGCGTCGAGCACCGCGGCGAGAGTCTCCGTGTCGCGCGACGCGAGCGCCGGACCCTTGCGCCAGGTCTGGAGCGTGTCGGAGCGAGCGCTGCCCAGCGACTCGCTGAACACCTGCCAGAGCGTCGGGTCCTTCGCCTGCACCAGCGTGGCGAGCAGCGTCTCGAGCGCCGACTCGTCCAGCATGTGCACCAGCGACTGTAGGGCGCCCACGCGCTCATCACCGGGTGTGGAGGACTTCTTCACCAGCCCCAGCAGGAAGCGTCGTGCGGTCGTGCAGGGGGCGAAGGCGAGGCCGCGCAGGATCTCCAGGCGCTGGTTGGCGGCCTGGGTGGTCCTCTTCTTCTGCAGCTCCTCGAACTCGTCCTGCCGCCGCTTGGCGACCGCGTCCACCGAGGCCGCCCCCGTGCCGTCGTCCGCCGCGGCCGGCGCGTGTCCCATCGGGAGGACGAGCATGAGGAGCATGGCGAACGCAAGCCAGCGGGCAGTCCATCTCATGCGCCGTATCCTAGCGATCCGGCCGTGGCGTGCGTCCTAGTCGGGAGGTCGGGGGGGCGCGGGGGGCCGGCCGCCCGGCGGGCTCTTGGGGCTCTTGCTGCGGGGAGGCCGCGGCTGCTCGACGACCTTGAGGCGCCGGCCGCGGGTCTTGGTGAAGCGCTCGATGAAGGCCGTCACGCGTGGATCCTGGAGCGGGTTCTTGCCGTCGGGGTCGCGCAGCAGGGTGAGGTAGGGGCCCTGCACGTCGAAGAAGCCGCCGATCACGTCGGGCCGGAGCGCCTCCGGGACGAAGCCCATCAGCCAGAGGCACTGGAAGCCCGCGCAGGAGATGGGGCGGTCCTCGTAGATCGTGCAGCCGTGGCCGGGGTTGCAGTACTGGCACCAGGTGTTGCGCGGCTTCTTGAGGGGCGGGCGGCCGACGGGCAGGTCGGTGGGCCAGTCGATCAGCGGCAGCTTGCAGCACAGGGTGCAGGTGCCGCAGGTTCGCCCGCCGCCGAGGGTCGCCTCGCTCATGTCAGCGTTGTACGCGAAGCAGGCCGGCCAGCGCGGGGTGGGCGGAGACGAAGAGCCAGGCTGGAGCCTGGCGCTCCCAGGGCAACCCAAGAGGCCCGTGGCGAGTCGGGGGCTGGTGGGCGGGGGCGCGGAGTCGCGGCGGCGCCGCGCGTGCGCGGCGCGAGCCCAGAAAAAAGGAGGCGCCGCGCATGGCGAGGCGCCTCCCGCAACCCACATCCCAGGAACCCGACCGAGTGTTCCAGGGGCCTCACCCGCCTCGCTGGACCCGATCTGAACTGATGCGCCGGGGCAACGGCGCGATCGGCTCTGTTGCACGCCCGGGGCCGGAGCGCCCGGATGCGCGCCAGGGGCGAGAAATAGCCCTCCGCAGGGGAGGCGCCGTGCCGCCATGTCGGGGCCCCGCAGCGTCCGTTGCGGACCTTGGACATGGCCGCCCCAGGCGGCCGGGCTATCGTGCGCCGCTGCATGCGTCTCCTGCCCCCCGCGCCCCCCTCCCTCGTGTTGCTGCTGCTCGCCCTCTTGACCCTGGGCCGCACGACATGGGCCGCGGAGCCGGACCCCCGGTCCTTCGAGCATCAGCCCTATCTCGGGCTCTCGGTGCGCGACGGGCCCGGGGGCACCTTGGTGGTGGGCTGGGTGCTGGCGGGACCGCTCGCGGCGGGCGGGAGCGACGCCGCGCCCGCCATCCGGCGCGACGACAACGTGGTGAGCCTCGACGGCGTGGCCCGCGACGCCGCCGGCTTTCGCGAGTACCTCAAGACGAAGAGCCCTGGCGATGAGGTGACGCTCGTCGTCCGGCGCTCACCGCAGGCGAATCCCGAGAAGGCGATTCCCACCGGCGGTCCGGGAGGCGAGGAGCGGACGCTCAAGGTCGTGCTCGCCAAGCGGAGCGATTGGGCAGGTACAGTCGGGCGCGCCGCGGGAGGGCGCGCACCGACCTTCGAGGCGCCCGAGCCCGGGGCCTACGAGCAGGAGATCCTTGCGAAAGCGGGTGAGCTGGGCCTGCGCGCTGGCGACGAAGGCGTGGGCGGCGGGCTCGATGCCTTGCTCAAGCGACTGAGCGATGTGCAGGACTACGCGCTCGACACCAACAGCCTGCCCCTCGTGGTGAGCAGCTTTCACAGGCCGCTCTCGCTCGATGCGCTCGAGTCCGTGCTCGACGAGATTGTGCGTGCGGCGGCGGCTGAGACCACGCCTAGGAGCGTTCTGGACACGATGGCCCAGGCGCTGTCGTTGCCCAGGTGGAGCATGCACTTTCCGTCGGGCAACAACCTCGCGGACGTGCTGAGGCGAGAGGCCCTCGAGAAGGACTCGCAGGACCAAGCCTTGGCGCTGCGCGGGCTGCTGCGGGCGTGTCGCGACAGCGTCGCACCCACGGGTCCCGATGCGAGCGAGCACATCCGCACGCTGGGCGACGGCTTTGGGGTCCTGGCGCGCGACGTCCTGACCTACGTGATCTACTACCGGATGAGCCTCGTGAAGTTGTGGCTCTATAAAACGTGGGGCTGGCCGTCGGAGGTGTCCTCGCCCCCCCAGGCGCCGGTGCCGCTGAGGCCGGACCTGCCCCCCCTGCCCCCCGGAGCGGTCGAGGGGGAGATCGTCTGGCGGGCCGTGGACGACGTGGGTCGCCCCATCGTGGTGGGGGGCAAGGGTCCGAACCGCTACGACATGGCGCAGCTGGGTGGGGTGCAAGACCTTGGCGGTGACGACGTCTACGTGTTCCAGGGTGAAGGCTACACGCGGCAAACGCTCATCATGGACCTTGCCGGGAACGACGTCTACGAGAGCACAAGCGACTTCCAGGGGCCGGGGACGGCGGTGCTCGGAGTGGCCTGGCTGGAGGACCTGGAGGGGAACGACATCTACCGTTCGACGGGCCAGGGCTCGATCGCGGTGGGGATCGGCGGCATCGGCGTGTTGATCGACCACGCGGGCGACGACCTCTATGAGAACCGGGGGCCGGGCGCTGGCTGGTCGATGGGGGTGGGCTTCTACGGGGCCGGGATCCTGATCGACCGTGCGGGTCACGACACCTACCGCGGGGAGAAGCTCTGCCAGGGCGTGGGCGGGCCGTTGGGGCTGGGCCTCGTGCTCGACGTCGCGGGCAACGACCGCTACGACACCGACGGGCCCACGTTCCCCTCGGCCTACGGGACGCCGGGCGTGCACGTGGGGATGAGCCAGGGCTTCGGCTACGGGGTGCGCGGCTACGCGGCCGGCGGCGTGGGGGCGCTCTACGACCTCGCCGGCGACGACCGCTACACGGCCGGCGAGTTCTCGCAGGGAGGCGGCTACTACTTCGCGCTCGGCGTGCTGCACGACGGCGCGGGCAACGACCTCTACCACGGCAACCGCTACGGCCAGGCCTTCGCGGCGCATCAGGCGATCGGGATCCTGGTGGACGACGCCGGCGATGACACCTACTGGTCGATGACGGCGGCGAGCCAGTCGGGGGCCTGGGACGAGTCGATCACGCTGCTGCTCGACAAGCAGGGCGACGACTCCTACCGCTGCGACGGCCTGGGCCAGGGCTCGGCCGCGATGCAGGCCATCGCCCTGCTGGTGGACCTCGGGGGGCGCGACCGCTACATCGGCCGCGGGGGCTCCGTGCAGGGGCAGGGCGGCGGGAACTCCTACCACTACGACGCCGACAAGGTCTTCTCCTTCAACGCCTTGCTCGACCTGGGCGGGAGCGAGGACGTCTACTCCTCCGGTCGCGCCAACAACAGCGTCGTACGCACCGGCAAGCTCAACGAGCCGGCCCGCGCCGACTCCGACCTCTACGGCCTGTTCCTCGACCGTTGAGCCCCACACGGGCGACCCGACTCTCCGAGCGAACCGGTCGCACCTCCCGGCGGGTCAGCGTCTCCAGCCGTCGTGGTGCTTGACCTCGTTGGAAACGTACGGCTTGTTGCGGGGGCTGCCGTGGCAGTCGCAGTCGTCGTCGTCATCGTCGTTCTCGAGGAAGCAGCAGCCGCCGAGGAGGCCGGCGGCGAGCACCAGGGACAGCGAGAAGATCCAACGCATGCCGTGTCTCCGCGTGAAGCCCTGCCCGGGCCGTACCGATCCTAGTACGGCCCGAGGGGGCGGGATCCCGGGGGGGCCGACCCCGCTTTGGCTGCACCATGACGGGCCAACGACGTTCAAGGTGTAGACACACGTCTGCGTAGGCCGGGAGTAGACATGCAGCGCCTTGCGGGCGGTCTGGGACTGCTGCTCGCGACCCTGGCCGGCGCCTGCCTGGGGTGGCTCCTGGCCCCGCAGCGGACGGCGACGGACCTCGACGGGGGGCTCGCCGCCCCCGCGCTCGCTGCCCCCCCGGCCCCCCAGGCACCTCTGCTCGAAGGCGTGGCCCGCGCGCCGTCGAGCGCCAAGGGCGGCGCGACCGGGGCGCGGTCCGCGCCGCGTCCGGTGGTCGTGGTGGGCGAGGCCGAGGACATCACGCCCGTCTTCACCCTGGCGGGCAGGCCCCTGCCCGAGGGGCGTGGCAAGGACGTGCTGCGCGCCTTGACGATGCTCTACGCGGCTCTGGGCAACGTCCAGGAGTACGAGCGCTTCTTCGTGCAGGCTCTTGCGGCCGGGATCGACAGCGGGGAGCTGCTCGGGTTCCTCGAGCTCCTGCCAGCCGAGGCGCGGCTGGCGAGCCTGGATCGGTTGCTCGCAGGCCCCCTGGCCGCGGTCCAGCTCCCGACCGTGCTGCTCGCGACCGTGCTGATCGGCGCGGGCGCCAAGGAGCGCGCCATCAAGGGGCTGACGGAGGCCTTGGAGTCGGCGCTGCCCGAGGACGTCGTGCTGAAGCTGATCGAGCTCGATCCCAAGGGCGCAGCGGCGCGGCTGCTGGTGCACGACGGCATGGCCGAGGCGTCGACCGAGCTGCTCGGCAACATCGGCGCGGCGCTGGTCCGGGCGGGCCAGTCCGACCTGGCCTGGCCCTTCCTTGATCGAATCAGCGGCCGCGGGGAGTTCCCCGACAACGTGCTCGAGCAGCTGGTGGGTGTCGATCCCGCCATGGGCATGCGCATCGTCGAGCGCATGCTGGCCGCGCGCCGGGAGGATCCCCGCGCCTGGAACTGGATGGGCAGGCTGCGCGAGGGCGCCGGCGACCCGGGCGGGGCCTTCGAGGCCTTCCGCGAGGCGGCCAAGCGCGAGGTGAGCCAGCAGAGCCTGGAGGGCATGCTGCGCGCCGACTCGCAGCGCGCCTACGAGGCCGCCAAGGCCCTCGACCTCTCGGGCTTCACCGGCGAGGACCGCAGCGTGCTGGCCGTCCTGGCACTGCACCACGGGAGCTTCGACGAGGCCTACGACACGCTGGCGCGAGGACTGAGCGAGGCGCCGTCGGAGTACACCTTGCTCAATGCGATCGTGCGCGCGGACCCCCAGCGCGCCGCGGCGCTGCTGGCCGAGAGCGCCGCCTCCTTCACGGGCGAGGGCAAGGACGAGATCCTGGGCGCCTACGCCAACGCCCTGCGCCTGGGGGGCCGGGGGGCCGAGGCGCGCGAGGCCTACCTCGAGGCCCTGGCCCTAGACAACTCGGACAGCGAGTGGATCTTCGGCCTCGCGCGGGTGGACGCGCCGCGCGCGCTCGAAGCGCTCGAGACCGCGCGCTCGGAAAACGACGACGAGGACTGGTGGCAGCGCTGCCAGGCCGAGTGCTTCATGCGCACCGGCCGCCGCGCGGAGGCCATGGTGATCTACAACCGCTGGCAGGACGCGGCCTCGGCTGCCAGCCTGGGCCTGTTCGATCCCGTCGAGGGTCGCCGCCGCATGGAGGCTGCCATCGCCCGAGAGCCCAAGAACGCCACCCACTGGGTGGCGCTGGCCGAGATGGAGCGTGAGCTCGGCAACCTGAGCGGCGCGCGCAGCGCCTACGAGGAGGCCGTGCGTCTCGAGCCCACCAGCCTGTGGAACGTGGTGCGCTGGCGCCAGCTGCGCGACCCGCCGCCGGCCCCGGCCGCTCCCGCGATGCGCTGATCGCCGTGCCCGAGCTCCCCGAGGTCGAGACTTTCGCGCGGCTGCTGCGCCCGCATGTCGTGGGACGTGCGATCACGGACGCCGATGTGCGCTGGGCGCGCAGCGTGGGCGGGCGTCCCCGGCGGTTCATTCAGGGGGCCGTGGGGGCGCGCGTCGTAGGTCTCACGCGGCGGGCCAAGTTCCTGCGCTTCGACCTCGAGCGCGCCGGTCGCACGTCAGGGGCGCTGCTCTGCCACCTGCGCATGACCGGGAGGCTGCACGTCGAGCCTCGGGGCGCGCCAGCCGGGGCGCACGCGCGGGTGCTGCTCGAGCTCGACGACGGACGCGTGCTGCACTTCGACGACGTGCGCAAGTTCGGGCGGCTGGTCTTCGAGCCAGACCCCACGCGTGCACTCGCCAGGCTCGGCCCCGAGCCGCTCGAGGCCGCCTTCGACGGCGCGTGGCTGCATGCGGCGCTCCAGGGGCGGCGCCGCAGGCTGAAACCCCTGCTGCTCGACCAGGGCTTCCTCGCCGGCCTGGGCAACATCTACGTGGACGAGTCGCTCCATCGCGCAGGGCTGCATCCGCTCCGGTCCGCGCATCGAGTGCGGCCCGACGAGGCCCAGCGCCTCGTCCTGGCCGTGCGCGCCGTGCTCACCGGTGCCATCGCCCGCGAGGGGTCCTCCTTCGACGGCTTCTACCGGACGCCCGAGGGCCGGCCCGGCGGGTTCCAGAACGAGCTCCGTGTCTACGGCCGCGGGGGGGAGCCCTGTCGCGCCTGTCAGGCGCCGATCGTGCGCATCCTCGTGGGACAGCGGAGCACGCACCTCTGTCTGACATGCCAGCCCCGTAGGCTGACTCGCCCATGACATCTCGGTGACGATCCGCGCTGGCGGCAGCCCTGGCGGATCTGCGCACCGAGGCGCCGGGGCGCGAAATCGTCTTCGGGCTGGGGGCGTGTCATGCCACGCTGCACAGGCAGCGGCGACCGGGCCTGGCAGCCGGGTTCGCGTCGTTCTTGGTGGGTAGGTGGACGGGCGTGAAGGCCCGTTCCAGGGAGGGTTCCCGCATGCTTCGCACGACCGCTCTGATCGCCGCGCTGACCGCAGGAGTGGCCTTCGCCGTCCCGGCCTACGCCGACTCGAGCCGCGACATCTCTTCTGCCGTGGACGGCTACCTGGCGGGCCCCCGGGCCGACGCCTCGCTGGTCGGCGGGCCCGGCAGTGCCGGCTACGACAGCGGCTTCTGGATCCGCGGGGGCGACTTCTCCCTCAAGATCAACCTCACGCTGCAGGCCCGCTTCGAGGCCTTCGACTGGGACGAGTTCGAGCCCGGCGTGGGCGGTCAGAACGGTCGCGGGGGCGACCTGAGCGGCTTCTCCCTGCCTCGGGCGCTGGTCAAGTTCTCGGGCACCGCGCCCTGCAACACCTGCTACTACCTCGAGTTCGACTTCGGCCATTTCGGAAGCGACCTGCTCGTCGGCGAGGAGAATCCATTCCCCTTCCTGGGCAGCCTGAGTCAGTCGAACAACTTCGAGAACACGCGCGAGGGCTGGATCGAGTGGTGCTCGTCCGCGGCCTTCAACTTCCGCATGGGCCAGATCCTCACGCCCAACACACGTCAGCTGATGACGACGCCCGAGCTGCAGCAGTTCGTGGACATCTCGCTGGCCTCGGCCTTCACGGGACTCCAGATGCCGGGCTACACGGACCGCAATCGCGACCATGGCTTCATGGTGCATGGCGCGCTGGGCTGCAAGGGCGAGTGGAGCTACATGGTCGCCGTCACCAACGGCGACAGCGGCGACTCGATCCGCAACGTCCTCGACGAGCGCACGGACGACAACCTGGCGCTCAGCGGCCGAGTGAACTGGGCCTTCTTGAACCCCACGTACTACGAGGAAGGTGCGCTGCGCCAGAGCACATGCAACTGGTACGGCGAGGTGGGCGCGTGGGCCTTCTATCACGCCGAGCGGGTGGATGGACCGCACGCGGCTCTGTTCGACCAGCTGATCTGGGGCGTGGATGTGGCTCTGGGATACGGCGGATTCTCGTTCACTGGGGCCTTCTCGATGGGCACGTTCGGCGACTTCTTCTTGAGTGGTGGCGACATCGACACGACGGCCGTCCTCCTGCAGCTGGGCTATCTCTTCCCTGGCACGGCCTGGGAGATCGCGGCCCGGTTCAGCTCGGCCGGCATCGAGGTTGGTGGCCAGGACGCGACGCTGACCGAGATCGCGGGC
>JANOFW010000480.1:0-17522 GCA_031413835.1 Planctomycetia bacterium | reverse complement strand
GGCGGGGGCGGGGGGGGGGGGGGCGGGGCGCCCCCCCCCCCCCCCCCCCCCCCCCCGGGGGCCGGGGGCAGAGCCCTATAGCACAACGCGGGCCGCGACCGAACCCCCCGAGGTGCAACGGGCCCGCTCGGGGACCCCCGCGCGACTCCCGCGCGGCCTGGGGCCGCTCGTCCAGGCCCGGGCTGGACGGTTGCCCTGGCCGGGGCGCGTGCTACCGTCCGACGTCTGCGGCGGCAGGCGTCCCAGCCGCGCGCAGCTCGACTCTCGGCAGGAGGTCACGGCGTGCTCTTCTCCCCTCGCAGGCGGGCGGCGCTGCTCGCGCCCCTCGCGGCCCTGGTCCTGGCCGGCTGCAGCAGCGGCGGCCGCGTGGCCTACCAGGCCGGCGTGGACCGCGCGACGCCGGAGCGCACCTACGAGTTCTTCAAGGCCGCGGCCCGGGCCCGGGCCTTCGAGGACGAATGGCTGGTCTTCAGCCCGAACTTCAAGCGCTCCCTCAACCAGGCCGTCGGCCGCAACGTGGACTTCTCCGACTACACGACCGCGCGCAACCTGATCGCCACCAACAGCCAGGCCGACATGCAGATGCTGCTCAACAGCACCCTGCAGAGCGTGCAGATGACCGGGCCGGACTCGGCGCAGATCACGATCACGGCCGGAAGCCAGACCATCCGTCCGCGCATGGTGCGGCTGCTCGCCTGGGAGCTGCGCGTGAAGGGCGACGCCCAGGCCTACACCGACGTGCTGGCCGGCGGCGGGGCGGTCAGCGCCGGCCCGGGCGGCTCGATCGACGTGGTCATCCCGGCCTCCCCCACCATGGCGCCGCTGCTGCGCACGATCCCGCCCCAGAACATCGAGTCGCTCGCGCTCGAGTCGCGCTGGTACGTGGACGACTTCGGCGGCCTGGAGGGCGCGCTCGGCGCCGGCGCCGCCTCGCCCGCTCCGGCCCAGCCCCAGCCCACGCGGCCCACCCAGCCCTCGCCCATGGCACCGCCGCCGACGGGGGGCTACGGCAGCCCCGATGGATAGCCGCTCCCCGTTCCCTCCCACGGCATCCCCCAGGAACGAGCTCACGACCATGCGCACTTCCCTCTGCGTTCTCCTGCTCTGTGGCGGCTTGCTGCTCGGCGGCTGCGCCTCCGGCCAGCAGGCCGGTTCCTCGGCCGCCTCGATGCTCGCCGCGCCGGCGTCGGGCACGGCGTGGCGCGTGGTCGGCGGAGGCGGATCCGTCAGCGCCCAGGGCTCGGTGCCCCCGGGCGCGCCGGTGATCAGCGTGGACGGCAGCGGTGCGATCCGGGCCAGCCTACCGGCCTCGGCCGAGACGCAGCAGGCAGCGCCCGCGCTCGCCCCCGACGCCTTCGGCGTGATCCAGATCCGCAACGCGCGCTGACGCGCGGCGGGTCGGCACGTCCGACACGCGTAACGCTGTTGAGCCGCACGGCCCCTTGGCGGTAGCCTCTGCGCCCCAGGGTTCGGAGCGCAGCATGCCCAAGGCTCCCGCGGCTCGTCGCACCTCCAAGGCCCGCCTCGGCGCCGCCCGCAAGCCGGCCTCCAAGCGCAAGGCGCGCCCGCTCTCGCCCACGAAGCTGATCTGGCACTTCGGTCCGCAGGGCGGCGACGGCGACGCGTCGTTGAAGGCGCTGCTGGGCGGCAAGGGCGCCAACCTGGCCGAGATGTGCAGGCTCGGCCTGCCCGTGCCTCCGGGCTTCACGATCGCCACCTCGGTGTGCGAGCGCTACACGCGCAACGGCGGCCGCACCCCGCCCGACGTCACGGGCGCCGTGCGCAAGGCCATGGCGCGGCTGGAGGCGGAGACGGGCAAGCGCTTCGGGGACCCCGAGCGCCCGCTGCTGGTGAGCGTACGCAGCGGCGCCGCCATCTCGATGCCGGGCATGATGGACACGGTCTTGAACCTGGGCCTCACGGCGAGCGCCACCGAGGGCCTGGCGCGGCTCACGGGCAACCGGCGCTTCGCACTCGACGCCAGACGGCGCTTCATCCAGATGTTCGGCAACGTGGTCGAAGGGCTGGGTCTGGCGCGCTTCGAGAAGATCCTGCACGAGGAGCAGGCCCGGGCCGGCGTCGAGTCGGACACGGACCTGGACGCCGCCGCCCTCGAGCGGGTCGTGGCGCGCTACCTGGAGGCCTACCAGGCCGCCACCGGTCGCGCCTTCCCCGACGAGCCCCACGCGCAGCTCGACCGCTCCATCGACGCGGTCTTCGGCTCCTGGATGGGCGCGCGCGCCAAGGAGTACCGCCGCATCCACAAGGTCACCGGGCTGCTGGGCACGGCGGTCAACGTGCAGTCGATGGTCTTCGGCAACCTGGGGGCGAGCTCGGGCACGGGCGTGTGCTTCACGCGCGACCCGAGCACGGGCGAGAACGTCTTCTACGGCGAGTTCCTGATGAACGCGCAGGGAGAGGACGTGGTGGCGGGCATCCGCACGCCGCTCCCGCTGGCCGGCCTCGCCCAGGCGAGCCCCAAGGCCTGGAAGCAGCTCTGCCAGGTGCGCGCCAAGCTCGAGCGGCACTACCGCCAGATGCAGGACATCGAGTTCACCATCGAGGAGAAGCGGCTCTTCATCCTCCAGACGCGCACCGGAAAGGCCACGGCCCGGGCGGCCGTGCGCATCGCGGTGGAGCTCGCCAAGGAGCGCCTGATCCCGCGCGACACGGCCGTGCAGCGCGTCACGCCGGAGCAGATCGACCGCCTGCTGCACCCGCAGTTCGACCCCAAGGCGCTGCGCCACGTGATCGCCCGCGGGCTGCCGGCCAGCCCCGGCGCCGTGGGAGGAAAGGTGGTCTTCACGGCCGAGGAGGCCAAGGGCCAGGCCGCCGCGGGCACGCGCGTGATCCTGGTGCGCAACGAGACCAGCCCCGAGGACGTCGGCGGCATGTACGCCGCCGAGGGCATCCTCACCGCCACGGGCGGCATGACCTCGCACGCCGCCGTCGTGGCGCGCGGCATGGGCAAGTGCTGCGTGGCGGGCGCGGGCGCCGTGCGCATCGACTACGAGAAGGGCCAGTTCCGCGTGGACGGCACCGTGGTCAAGGCCGGCGACGTGATCTCGCTCGACGGCACCTCCGGCGAGGTGATGCTGGGCAGCGTGGCCACGGTGCCGGCGGCCCCCAGCCCGGAGTTCAAGACCTTGCTCGCGTGGGCCGACGCCTTCCGCCGGCTCAAGGTGCGCGCCAACGCCGACACCCCCCACGACGCCCAGGTGGCGCGCGGCTTCGGCGCCGAGGGCATCGGGCTGTGTCGCACCGAGCACATGTTCTTCGGCGAGGAGCGCATCACCCCGATGCGCGAGATGATCCTGGCCGAGGACGAGGCCGCACGACGCGCCGCCCTGGCCAAGCTGCTGCCGTTCCAGCGCGCCGACTTCGAGGGCCTCTTGACCGCCATGGACGGGCTGCCGGTCACGATCCGCCTGCTCGACCCACCGCTGCACGAGTTCCTGCCCCACGAACGCGAGCAGGCCGAGGGCGTGGCCCGGGCGCTGAACGTGAAGGTCGAGGCGGTTCTCGACCGCGCGCGGCGCCTGCACGAGATGAACCCCATGCTCGGCCATCGTGGCTGCCGGCTGGCGATCACCTACCCCGAGATCTACGAGATGCAGGTGCAGGCCATCTTCGAGGCTGCGGCCGCCGTCCAGGCCCGCGGGGGCCGCCCCAAGCCCGAGGTGATGATCCCGCTGGTGCACTCCGAGAAGGAGTTCACCGTGCTGCGCGACACCCTGCGCAAGGTCGCCGAGAGCGTGGTCGAGCGCACGCAGGCGCGCCTGCCGGTGGTCTTCGGCACGATGATCGAGATCCCGCGGGCCGCGCTCCGGGCCGAGGAGATCGCGCGCGAGGCCGAGTTCTTCTCCTTCGGCACCAACGACCTGACCCAGATGTGCTTCGGCTTCAGCCGCGACGACGTGGGCACCTTCCTGCCCGCCTACCTGGAGCGCGGCGTGCTGCCCGAGGACCCCTTCCAGAGCCTCGACCAGCAGGGCGTGGGCGAGCTGATCCAGATGGCCGTGGAGCGCGGCCGTCGCTCGCGCCCCGAGCTCAAGGTGGGCATCTGCGGCGAGCACGGCGGTGACCCCAAGAGCATCGCCTTCTGCCACGCCCAAGGGCTCGACTACGTCTCGTGCTCGCCCTTCCGCGTCCCTGTGGCGCGCCTGGCCGCCGGGCAGGCGGCCCTGGCGCAGAAGGCAGCCAAGGCGGCGGCGAAGAAGCGGTAGGGGCGCCCCTACTCCGTCTTCTCCAGCGTCTCGAGGATCGCCTCCAGCTGCCTCTCGAGCTCGGAGAGGCGCTCGCTGCTCAGGTGGCTCTTGAGCGCCTCGGAGGTCAGCACGCGGCGCGCGATGCGTTCGCCCGCCTGCAGCAGCACCCGGTCCTGCGCGCGGGCGGCCTGGCCCACCGCCTCCACCAGCCGGTCGGCCGCCGTGGGGCCGTCGCCTAGCGCCTCGGCCAGGCGCTCGAGCACCTCGATCAGCTGACGTCGGACAGGGTCGGCCTCCTCGGGCGCGCGCGCGGCCTGGACCACGGCGGTGAGCACCACGCGGGCCGCGCCCAGGTCCTCGGCGCGCTGCTGGCGGCCGGCCGCGTCCTCGGAGCGCGCCGCGGCGCGCGCGACCAGCGTCTGGGCCTGGGCGCGCAGCAGCAGCGGGCGCGAGGAGCCGGCGCGCTGGGCGCTACGGGCGAGCAGGTCGGCCCACTCGACGGCGACCGACTCCTGACCGGAGGTGGTGGCCACCGAGGCCAGGGCCTCGACCACGGCGGGGTCGCCCTCGCGGCCGCCGCGCACCACGGACTCGAGCAGGGTGCGCAGCAGCTCGCTGCGCGCCGCCTCCGGCCGCTCACCCCACCAGGCCACGAGCGGCGCCAGCGCGCCCGGATCGGCCAGATCGGCCGCCGTGCGCGCCGCCTGCGTGCGCACGGCCTCCGAGGCCGGCCGCTCGAGCGCGCCGCGCACGGAGGCCAGCACCTGGTCGCGCAGCTCGGGAGTCACCGCCTCGCCGACGGGCAGGTCCTTGAGGCGCTTGAGGGCCTCGATCTGCCGCTCGTCCATGTCGGCGCGGGCGCGGCTGCGCACCAGGAACGTCGCCAGCGCGGCCGCGCCCTGGCGCGCCCCCGGCTCGCCGGTCCCCAGCATCTGGCCGACGGCCTCGAGGGCCAGCAGCGCCTCGGCGGCCTGCGCCGGGTCCTCGGAGCTGGCCGTGGAGAGCAGCCACGACGTGACCTCCTCCGTGGGATAGACCGCCAGGCTGCGGTAGGCCTGCTCGCGCACCTTGGGCAGGACCGCGCGCTCGTAGTCTGCCGAGCCCTCGAGGATGCCGCGCAGCGCGGCCACGGCGCCGGCCGCGTCGCTCGAGCGGATCCCCTCCCGACCCAGCGCTCGGGCCACGGCGCTGCGCAGGGCCTCGCGGCCGGCGGCATCGATCCCGGGGAGCGCGCCCAGCTCGTAGAACGGCCGCAACAGCGTGGCCGCGTCGGCGCCCGGGCAGCGGCCCACGGCGCGCAACAGCTCGACGAGCTCCGGCACGTCCTCGGGCGCGACCGAGCGACGCGCGAGCACGGCGCTCACCTGGCGGGCCACGGGCTCGAGCGTGGCCATGTCGCCCAGGGCCACCATCAGGCGACGCCGCACCTCGGAGGAGTCGGACGAGCCGACGCTCTCCAGGCGCCGTTGCACGGCGGTGGCCAGCGCCAGGCAGCACTCCGTGGGCCCGCCGCCGAACCCAGCCTCGGCCAGCTGCGCCAAGGCGGTCAAGACGACCTCGCTCTCGGAGGCCTGCGCCAGCACGGCCCGGTAGAACTCCTCCCAGGCCGGGCCCGGCTGCGGCTTGAGGGCGGCCGCGCGCTCGAGGAGCGCGCGCTGATGCTCGGGGTAGGGGAACAGCCCGCCCGTGAGCGCCGCCGTGAGCTCGGCGGGTCCGGCGATGGAGGCGATCACCTCGCGTCCATGGCGCAGCGCCAGGGAGCGATCCAGGTCGGCCTCGGTCTTGAGGCGCGAGAAGTGGCGCAGGCGCCGCACGTAGGACCAGCCGCGGGTCTGCTCCAGCTGCGGCAGCGCGGCGTCCAGGCTGGTGAAGCGGAAGACCAGCAGTTCGCCCAGGGCGGCCAGCAGGGCCGCGCCCTCGGCCTCGCGTTCCGCGTCGGCCACGGTCGCGTCCTGGCGCAGCCGGCGCGCGTAGCCCTCGAGCGCCTCCACGACCCGCTCGGCGTGCGGACCGTCCTCGTGCGCCAGGAAGGCGATGGCGGCCAGACGATCGCCGGGCGGACGGCCCGCCTTGGGCTCGAGGAACGACACGGCGTTGTTCACCAGGCGGTCCCAGTCCGGGGCCTGCTCCGTCGCGGGGTCTACCGCGAGCGAGTCGCGCAGCAGGCCCACCAGGGCCGGCTCCGCCGCCGCGCGTCGGAAGATGTAGTCGGCCAGCAGCACAGTGCCCCCCGGCGGGGAGGAACCCACGGGATGCTCGGCCAGGTGCTGGGCGGCGGCCGCGAGCAGCTCGGGCGAGGCGCCCAGGTCCCGCTGCGAGAAGAGCGGGCCGAGGATGCCCCCCACCTGGTCGGCGGGCCGCTCGAGGATCACCTTCAGCGTGCCCTCGCGCTCGCCCGTGGTGCGCGCCTTGAGCAGCCGCTCGCGCAGCTGCTCGGGGCTCTCCTCCGCGGCGGCGGCAGGGCGCGGTGCTCCGGCGAGGGTGACGAGGACCAGGAGCAGGCCGAGCGCCACGGGCGCGAGCGATCCAGGACGCAGGGGGCGCGGGGGAGGCGCGGAAGACGACACACGGGCTCCGGACACGCGTCGTAGCCGACGCTCGTGGAGTCTAGCGCTGCGTATGGGAGCGTCCATGGCTACTGTCTTGATCGGCGCTTCTCGCGTTCGAACACAAGCCAATGACCCCGCAGCGCCTCAACGAGGCCTGCCACGTCGAGGCCCCCCTCGAGCCGCAGGTGCGCCGCCGCGGCGTAGTGCGGGTCCCGGGCCGCCTTCAAGCGGGCCAGCTCCGCGAGCCCGTCGGGGGCGTCCGTGAGGCGCGGGCGCGGCGTCGGGTCCGAGGCCAGGCGTCCCGCCGCGGTGGCCGCCGACACGTCGAGCCAGGCCACCAGGCCGAGGTCGCGGAGCCGCGCGACGTGGTCCCTGCGCTCGAGGACGCCCCCCCCGGTGGCCACGACCAGCCCGCGCCGCCCCGCGAGGCTCGCGAGGGCCCGGGCCTCCACGGCGCGCAGGGCCTCGACCCCCTGGCGCTCGATCCACTCGGCGGCGATCCACCCCGTGAGGCGCGCCACCTCGTCGTCGAGGTCCACGAAGGGCCGGCCCAGGTCGCGCGCCAGCGCGCGACCCACGGTGGTCTTGCCCGCCCCCCGCAGCCCCACGAGCAGCAGCGAGGTGCGCGGACGCAGGGCCAGCTCGAGCAGGTCGGCCTCGACCGGCCCGCCGCCGAAGGCCTCTGCCTGTTCCGCAGCCTGCGCCAAGAGCAGGGCCAAGCCGTCCACGAGCCGTGCGCCGCGGGCCTGGGCCGCGTGCGCCAGCCAGGTCGCCTCCCCCTCCGCCGCGTAGGGCGCATCCAGCACGAGCAGCCCCTCGAGCTCGACGTCGAGGGCCTCGACGGGCTCGCCCGCAGCGCCCGCGGGCGTGGCGTTCACCAGCACGGCGTCGCCCGGCTGGCGCGTGAGGCGCCCACCGAGGTAGGTCGCCCCCACGGCCCTGGACAGGGCCTGACCAGCCGTCGCGCTACGCGCCACGAGCGCCGCGTCGTAGCCGCGGCGGCGCAGCGCGCTGAGCGCGGCGCGCGCGTAGCCGCCGGCGCCGTAGACGACCGCCCGCGCGCCCCGCCTGCTCGCGACCGGGACGTGGGCCAGGATCGCCCGCACATCGGTGTTGAAGGCGCTCCAGCCACCCTCGGCGCGGCGCACGAGCGTGTTGGCCGCACCCGCCGCGACCGCCTCCGCGCTGCGTGAGTGGGCCGCGACCAGCGCGGCCTCCTTGTAGGGCGTGCTGACGCTCAAGCCGTCGAAGGGGAGGGTGAGGGCCTGCTCGAGGGAGAGGCCCGGCAGCGGCACGTAGACGGCGTCGAGGCCGCGCGCGCGGAAGACGGCGTTGTGCAGCGCGGGCGAGGGCGACCAGGAAGGCGGGTTGCCCACCAGCCCGAAGAGCCGTGCAGCGGGGCTCACCTCGCCTGCGCGCAGCTCGTCGAGCAGCGCCTCGAGCCTCGGCTGGCCAGCCACGACAGGCGCGCCTAGGCTGCCGTAGAGCAGAGCGGCCTCCCGGTCGAGCACGCGCAGCGCGGCCAGGGGCCCCGTGGGCATCAGGGCCCGGCGGCCACGTGCGGGTGCGCGCAGCGCGCCACGGTAGCGCTCGAGGTCCGCGGCGTCCTCGAGGCCCCCCACCTGTTTCACCACGTGCACGCCGACAGGGGGCTCCGGGGGCGGAGAGAAGCGTGCGGCGTGTCGTGAGAGGACGAGGCGCACCCAGGCCGGCAGGCCCGTGAGCAAGGGCAGCACCGCCGCCTCGACGTCCACCCACGCCGCGCCGGCCTCCACCGCAGCCCGCAGCCACGCCGCAGCGGCCTGGGGGCCCTCGTCGAAGGCTCCGCCCTCCGTCACGCTGCGCACCGTGACCAGCACCGGACGCGGGGCGGCGGCGATCCAGAGCGCGAGGTCCTCGACGGCGCGCCCGATGGTCAGCAGGTCCAGACGCAGTTCGATCAGGTCGGCGCAGGCGGGCAGGCGCGCGAGATCCTCGGGGGCCCGCACCTCGGGGGGCGCGGCCACCACGACGCGCAGCATCAGCCGCAGCGCGCCACGACGACGCGCGCTCCCATGCCTTCGAGGCGCCGCGCCGTCGCCTCTGCCTCGTCCGCATCGTCGGCCACGTCGTAGAGCGTGGAGCCCGTCCCCGAGAGACAGGGCGGACGGCCCAGGCGCCGCTCGACGTCGGAGGTGAAGCGCGTGAAGGCCGGGTAGGCGCGCATGGCCGGGAGCGCCAAGGCGTTCCAATGCGCCTCGCGCACGCGCGCGGGCACGCCGCTCGCCAGCGCGGATTGCGCACCGGCCAGGCTCTCGCCCCGCGGCGGCCTGAGGCGCTTGAGGCTGTGCGCGAAGACATCGGCCGTCGCGTGACCCCAGGGAGGCGTCACGAGCACGAAGGAGAGGGGGGGCGGCGGGGGCAGGGGCTCAAGCGTGTCGCCGCGCCCGCGTCCCACGGCGGCGCCGCCCTGCTCCCCCACCAGCAGGAAGAAGGGCACGTCGGCCCCCAGGCCGCGGGCCGCGGCCTCCAGGCGCCGCTCGCCCAGCCGAACGCCCACCGGCACGAGGGCCTCCAAGGCGCGCAGCACCGCCGCGCCGTCGCTGCTCCCGCCCCCCAGCCCCCCGCCGACGGGGATGCGCTTGACGAGCGTGAGCCCCACGCCCGCGAAGGGCGAGTCGCCAGCCTGCGCCTCGAGCCAGGCCGTCGCGGCCTTCACCGCCAGGTTCTCCGGCCCCATCGGCACGGCGACGTCGCCCTCGACCCCGAGGGTCACCCCCGGCATGCGGCGCGGCAGCACCCCGACCTCGTCGCCCCAGTCGAGCGCCACGAACAAGGATTCGATGTCGTGGTAGGCGTCGGGGCGGCGCCCGAGCACGTCGAGGTAGAGGTTGAGTTTGGCCGGGGCGAGGGCCACGCGGCGCGCTCCTAGGGTCGCGAGGAGCCGAGCACCTGCTCGATGGTGTTGCCCTCGCCCACGAAGCACACCTTGGGCTTGTGGGCGCGCGCCTCGGCGTCGGTCATGGCCGCGAAGGCCATGATCAGGAGCCGGTCGCCGACCTGGCAGAGGCGAGCGCAGCCGCCGTTCATGCCGATCACGCCCGAGCTGCGCTCTCCCTCGAAGACGTAGGTCTCGAGCCGTGAGCCGTTCTCGAGGTTGACCACCAGCACCTTCTCGTTGGGCCAGAGATCGACCGCCTCCAGCAGCGCAACGTCGATGGTGATGCTGCCGATGTAGTTGAGGTCGGCCTGCGTCACGCGCGCGCCGTGGATCTTGCTCTTGAGCAGGGTCCGTTGCATGGGTGCAATCGTAGGGGAAAGCGCGGACCACGGCGCCGGCCGGGCGAGGTGCCCCGGGGTGTCGGCCTCGGCACCGTGCGAACCAGGATCCCGGACCCCGGCCGGGCTACGGCTCGCCTTCCTCGCCTGCCTTGACAGGGGAAGTGTGGGGCCTGTAAGCCTGACGTCCCGTGTCGCCCCCCATCGCCCGCTCGCCCCCCTCGACCCCGCCCCCAGGCGGGGTCGGCCCGCCCGTGCGCAGGCGGGGCAAGCTCGCGGCCCTCGCCCTCTTGCTGTGCCTGCTCCTACCCGCGGCGGGGCTCGCCGATCCGCCCGCCGGGAAGCGCCCGCCGCCAGGCGCCGTGCCCAACGAAGCCTATCCAGCCGCGCTACGGGAGCAAGTCGTCCAAGCGCTGACCAAGGCCTCCGAGCACCTGTTCGGTCTGCAAGAACCGGAGGGCTGCTGGCCGGAGTCCACCTGGGCTCCCAAGGCGAGCTGGCCGGGAGGCTCGACGGCGCTGGCACTCCACGCGCTGCTCGAGGCCGGAGCGAAGCCCGACGACCTGCGCGTGGAGCGCGGCTTCGCCTACCTGCGCACGCTGCCCCACGAGAGGACCTACCTGGCGGCGTCGACCCTGCTGGCGCTGTGGGCCCGCTACTCGACCCGGCACGCCGACTACCGGCAGATCCTCGAGACCGAGGACATCGGCGATCCCGGCGCGCGGGCGCGGCTGCGCAAGCCGGAGAATCGTCTCGACCTGGCGCTGGCACGAACCTGCTTCGATACGCTGCTTGGCGCCCAGCGGGAGAACGGCGCCTTCGGCTACGGACCCGACGGCGCTCTGCACTGGGACATCTCCAACACCCAGTACGGGCTGTTGGGGCTGCGCGCGGCCCGCGAGCTGGGCCTCGCGGTGAAGAACGGCGCTTGGTTGGCCGCGCTGCGGTTCCTGATGGACTGGCAGGAGGAGGACGGTCCGGCCGCCGTCCTCAAGACCGCGCTTGTCGAGGGCGGCTACCGGCTCGTTTTTTCGGAGAAGGCCTGGGCGCGCGGCTTCGGCTACACCCCCGCGTCTCCCACGCATCCCAAGCAGCCCTATCCAACAGCCACGGCCAGCGGCGTGGCGTCCCTGCTGCTGGTGCAGAACGAGCTCGAGGGCTCCTCGCGCTTCTTCCCCAAGGATCGCGAGCGAGCGCGCGTGGCGATCCGCGACGGGCTGGCCTGGCTCCAGGACTACCTGCCCACCCACCCGGCGGGCCACCACAACGGCGGCAGCAGCGCCTTCGACTACTACTTCCTCTACGCCGTGGAACGGCTGGGAGTGCTCGGGCACCTGCGCTTCATCGGCACCTACGACTGGTACGTCGTCGGAGCCGAGCAGCTGGTGCGCACGCAGCGGCCCGACGGTGGCTGGGGCCCTGGGCTGGTCCTCGACACCTCCTGGGCGGTCCTGTTCTTGAAGCGCGCCTCCTTCCGCGCGCGGCGCGGCACCGTGACGCCCTCGCTGCCGGGGCCCGCGGCACCGGGCAGCGGCACGGCGCCCGGGGGCGCAGGGGGCGGGCCGGCGCCGCCGCCGCCCGCCTTGGCGAAAGCGGATGCACTGCTGCGGGGCGGCATCCTGGCCAGCGAGGACGGCTTCGAGCAGGAGCGCCCCGACCTGGTCCGGGAGGGCGTCCGTCTGCTCGAGCAGGCGCGCGACCTGCTGGCGCCGCTGTCGGAGGACCTGCTGCTTTCCGCAGAGGACCGTGACCTCGCCCTCGAGCTCTTGACCGACGCCGAGGGTCGTATCGAGGAGGCCGAGGACTGGCTCACGAATCCGCCCCCTCCCACACCCGATCCCGTCCCCGGCCCGCAGGGCGATCCAGCGCCGCTCGTGCCCGAAGCGCAGGCGCCCGAACCCGCCCCGGCGCCCGCACCTCCCACGTCGCCCGCGCCCAGCGCCCCCGCCCCCTCCGGCCCCCCTGACGCTCCCCCACCCGCGCCCACGCTGCCCCTGGACGACCTGCCGCCGGCGGAGTCCTTCCCCAACCTCACGCAATGGTGCCGCGCCGTGGGCTTCCTCCACGACCGCAAGGCCGCCCCCGCGCTGCGCGCGCTGCTCGCGCAACGCGTGGCCCAGGAGGCGGGTGTGATCGGGCTGCCGCTGCTGCTCGGCTGGTTTGGCAGCGAGAGCGATCCAGGGGCGCGCTCGACCCTGCACGCGGCGCTGGCCGCGATCGGCACGGCGCGCGTGGCCACGGAGATGACGCGCTTCGCCCGCGCCGATGCCGCGCCGCGCTGGGACGATGCGGTGGACGTGCTCTGCCGCTGCCTCAAGAAGCCCGACGAGCAGGAGCGCGAGCGTCCCTTCGTGCGGGCCATCCGCCGCTTCCACCGCCTGAAGGACCATCGGCTCACGAGCTCGATTCTCAACCGTCTGCACGCCATGGGGACCGAAGGCGTGGCCGCGCTCGGCCAGGTGCTCTACGTCGAGGACTTCGGCTTCCACGACCGCACGATCGCGCGGCTGGCCACCAAGCAGGACCGCCGCGCCGTGCCGCCGCTGGTCTACAAGATGAACCGCTTCCTGTTCGAGTACCGCGTGCAGCTGCCGGCCCACCAAGCGTTGTTGCAGATCGGCTGGTACGCGGTCCCGGAGCTCATCGACCGCCTCGACGACAAGGCCGCGGGCATCTGAATCTCGTGGACGCTGCGCAAGATCACCACGGAGACGATGGGCACGGACAAGCGCAAGTGGCACGACTGGTGGAAGAGCGAAAGCGTGCGCCATCCCGAGGTGACACAGCCGGACGAGGGACCAGCCACGACGCCGCGCTGAGCGCCTCAGGCGGGGCAGACCACCCAGCGGTTGTCCAGCAGGCGCGTCGTGCCGCAGCGCACGGTGGCCAGGGCCAGCGCCGGCGCCGCGCCCAGGCGCTCGAGCGGCGTGAAGGAGGAGGGGTCCACCACGCTCAAGTAGTCGATGGCGAGGCCCGCCTCGTCGAGCCGCACGCTGGCCGGGGCCAGGAGCCGGGCCACCTGCCGCTCGCCGTGGGCGGCGGCGTCGCGCAGGCCGTCGAGGGCCGCGGGAAGGGCCAGGGCGCGAGCGCGCTCCGCCGGCGTGAGGTAGCGGTTGCGCGAGGAGAGCGCCAGACCGTCGTGGTCGCGCACGGTGGGCGCCACGACGACCTCGGTGGACAGGTCGAGGTCCAACGCCAGGCGTTGCAGGACGGCGGCCTGCTGCGCGTCCTTGCGGCCGAACCAGGCGCGCCGGGCCGCCGCACGCTGGAAGAGCTTGAGCACCACCGTGGCCACGCCGCGGAAGTGGCCGGGGCGGCGCTCGCCCTCGAAGCCCAGGGCCGGGCCCTCGGGCACGACGTAGGTGGCGAAGCCCGGCGCGTAGAGATCGGCGGCGGCGGGCACGTAGACGGCGTCGGCGCCCGAGGCGGCCAGCACGGCGCGGTCGCTCTCGAAGGTGCGCGGGTAGCGCGCGAGATCCTCGCCCGGACCGAACTGCAGCGGGTTGACGAAGATGGTGGCGAGCACGGCTTCGCTGTCGGCGCGCGCGCGGCGCACCAGGGCGGCGTGCCCGGCGTGCAGCGCGCCCATGGTGGGCACGAGGCCCAGGGCGGCGGGCTGCGCGCTGCGCCAGAGGGCGAGCGCGGCGCGGTCGGGCAGCACCTCCAGCCGGCCGCGGAGGTCGGGTAGCGCAAGCGGGGCCTCGCGCGTCAAGGCCGCGAAGGCCTCGGGCGCCCGGGCACGCAGGCGCGCCGCGTGCGTGAGCACGTCCGCGCCCGTGCCGGCGACGAGGGCCAAGGGCGCGATCTCTTCCCAGGGCGCCAGGACGAAGGCGCGCTCGAGCGCCCGGGGATGCGGCAGCAGCGGCGCCCCGGCGCTGCGGCGCTCCTCACCGAGCGCGAGCAGGTCGAGGTCTAGCGTGCGCAGCGGGCCGCCGTCGCGCACCCGCCCGGCGGCCTCTTCCAGGCGTGCGCAGCAGGCCAGCAGCGCCTCGCTCGAGAGGCTCGTGCGCACCTCCGCCACGCTGTTGAGCACGGGCGGCGCGCGCAGGTCGGGGCGCCCATCGCGCCCGACGAAGGGACCGCTCCACGGCGCGGCCACGGCGGCGACGCGGATGGCGGCGGCCTCCAGCCCGACGAGCGCCTGCTCGAGGCGCGCCCGCGCCTCTGGGCCGCTGGCCCCCAGCCCCAGGAAGCCGACGCGAGCGCTCACGCCTTGGCGCGTCCGCCCGCGTCGGCCCCCGCGGCCCCCTCGTCAGGCGGCTCGGAGGTCGGCTCCAAGGACGGCTCCTCGGCCGGCGGCAGCGGCAGGTCCTGCTCGTCGTCCTCCTCGCGCCAGGCCCAGCCGAAGCGGTCGGAGAGCACCGCCGCCAGCCCCAGGACGGGACCCGTCAGCGCGTAGAGCACGAAGGCGCCGGCCACCGTGGCCTCGAAGTAGCCCACGCCGACGAGGATCGCCACGGCCGCCACGACCACGAAGCCCAGGCCGCCCGGAGCATCCACGTAGCGGTTCATCACGTGGCTGTAGGGCAGGCGGCTGATCATCAGCGCGCCCAGGATCGGGCAGGCCAGCAGCACGGCCCAATCAAGCCAGCGCAGCCCGTACTCGTGCTGCAGCAGCACCAGCGCCGCCACGGCGCCCGCTGCCGCCGGGCTGGGCAGGCCGCGGAAGGTGCGCGTGACGTGCGGACCCGCGCCCGCCGCCACCGCGGCCGACTCGGTGTTGTAGCGCGCGAGCCGGAGCGCCGCGCCCAGGGCGTAGACGGCCACGAATCCCAGCGCCACCTTGCCCGGCAGGCCCGGGAAGGCGCTGACGAGCAGGGTCTTGGCCAGGATCGCCGGCACGGCGCCGAAGGTGACCACGTCGGCCAGGCTGTCGAGCTGCGCCCCGAAGGTGGAGGTGACGCGCATCAGGCGCGCCAGACGCCCGTCGAGCGCGTCGCAGGCCATGCCCAGGAAGACCATCCAGCAGGCCTTCACGATGTAGACGTCGCGAGCCGCCCCCGTGGCGCCCGCGGCGTCCACCAGGTAGGAGAGCGCCAGGATGCCCGCCAGGAGGTTGCCCGCCGTCACGAGGGTGGGCAGCACCTGGATGGTGCGCAGGCGTCGTCGCCGCAGCGGTCGCGGGGGGGCCGGGGGGAGCGGGCGGAGCATCAGGGGAGTGTACGGGTTCTCGAGCGCGAGCGGAGGCTGGGGAGGGCTGGAGGCGGGTATCCTCCTCGCCCCGGGAGGTCACCCACATGACGCAGGCGACGATGCGCATCCGTGAGGTGCGGGCGCGCGAGGTGCTCGACTCGCGCGGCAACCCCACCGTGGAGGCCGAGGTGCGCCTCGAGGGTGGCGCGTGCGGCCGCGCGATCGCGCCCAGCGGGGCCAGCACCGGAGCGCACGAGGCCCTCGAGCTGCGCGACGGCGGCGCCCGCTACCGCGGCAAGGGCGTGTCCCGCGCCGTGGCCAACGCGCGAGGCGAGCTGGCGCGCGCCGTGGTGGGCCTGGAGGCTTGCGACCTCGCGGCCGTGGACCGGGCCCTGCGCGCGGTGGACGGCACGGCGAATCTCGGTCGGTTGGGCGCCAACGCGGCCCTGGCCGTGTCGCTGGCCACGGCGCACGCCGGCGCCGCGGGGCTGGGCCAGCCTCTCTACCAGTTCATCGCGGCGACCTTCGAGCGCCAGGGCGGAGGCCCGAGCGCGCTGCGCCTGCCCGTGCCGTTGATGAACGTGCTCAACGGCGGCGTGCATGCGGACAACGGCCTGGACGTGCAGGAAGTGATGATCGCCCCCCTCGGGCTGCCCAGCTTCGCGGAGGCCCTGCGCGCGGGGGCGGAGATCTACCAGGCGCTCAAACACGACCTGGCCCAGGCGGGCCTCTCCACGGCCGTAGGCGACGAAGGGGGCTTCGCCCCGCGGGTGGCGACCGCCGAGGAGGCCATCGAGCGCGTCGAGCAGGCCATCGCCCACGCCGGCTACCGCGCCGGCAAGGACGTCAAGCTGGCCCTGGACGTCGCCGCCACCGAGTTCTACGAACAGGGCCGGTACAGGCTCGACGGCAAGCACCTGACGGCGGCCGAGACCGTGGCCGTCTACGCAAGATGGGCCGAGCGCCACCCGATCTACTCGCTGGAAGACGGCCTGTCGGAGGACGACTGGGCCGGGTGGCGCCATTTGACCGAACGGCTCTCCGGGCAGGTGCAGCTGGTGGGCGACGACCTCTTCGTCACGAACAGCGAACGACTGGCGCGCGGGCTGCGCGAGGGCGTGGCCAACGCCGTGCTGGTCAAGCCCAACCAGATCGGCACGCTGAGCGACACGCTCTCCTGCGTGCGCGGCGCCTACCAGGGAGGCTACGCGGCCGTGATGTCGCACCGCTCGGGCGAGACGGAGGACACGACCATCGCCGACCTCGCGGTGGGCCTGGGCACGGGCCAGATCAAGACGGGGGCTCCCTGCCGCGGCGAGCGCACCGCCAAGTACAACCGCCTGCTGGCCATTGAGGCCGAGCTCACCGAGCAGCACGGCTGCCCGCCGCCCTACGGCCCGCGGCCCCGGACGCCGGCCCGGGCGTGAGCATCCCCGTCCTGCTCCCGCCCGAGGCGGTCCCACGCCGCGGCCTGCCGCTGGTGGTGGCCGTGATGGCCGCCCTCGGCGTGGCCGTGCTGGGCCTGGTCACGGTCCCCGCCACCCTGGAGCGACGGCGCCTGGACCAGGCCCACGCCCAGCTCAGCGCCGAGATCCGCCGCCGGGAGGACACGCTCGAGCGCTTGGAGAAGCTGGAGCGGGACGCGCGACAATCCTCCTTCCTGCGCGAGCGAGAGCGGCGCCGACTGCTGGCTCCTCCCTAGGGCCCGCGTCGGCACCCTCCGCGCCCCCACGCCGATCCCGGGCGCGTGCGAGAATCGGGCGATGCTCGCCCCCCCGCCCTGCCGGAGCGCCGGCCCGCTGCGTGGTCTCTCGCTGCGGGGTCTCTCGCTGCGGGGCATCGGGCTGCTGGGCATCGGGCTGCTGGGGGCGACCCTGCCGCTCTCGAGCCGTGCGGCCGAGGGTGATGCCGGGGGCCGGGGCCGTCCCCCGGCTCCGGTGGACAACGCCTCGCACGTCCACGACGACGATCCCGGCGTCGTCGGCGCCTTCGCGGGCGCGGCCCAGGCCGAGGCCCAGGGGCGCCTCGCCGATGCGGTCGAGCTGCTCCAAGGCCTGGTCGAGCGCCGCTTCGTGGACGCCGAGGGGCGCGAGGCGGCGCCGCAGGTCGTCGCGGTGGACGGCCGCAGCACCTACGAGGGCGCCTGGCTCGTGGCGCGCCACCGTCTGGCGGGCGGCAGCGAACCGCTCCGGCGCGCCTACGCCGCACGCTACGAGGCGCCCGCCCGTGAGCTGCTCCGACGCGCCGCGGCGGCGCTCGACGAGAACCTGCTGGCGGATGTGGCGCGCCGCTTCCTGCCGCTGGCGGAGGGGCGCGCCGCCGCCCTGCTGCTCGCCGACCTGGCGTGGGAGCGGGGCGACCTCGAGGCCGCCTA
>JANOFW010000479.1:0-24437 GCA_031413835.1 Planctomycetia bacterium | reverse complement strand
CAATGGCGGCTTCGGTGGCATCCACGACAAACTCCTGATCGCCCTCACCCAGTAACTAACTGCGGGTCATCGACGCGCGCAGCGCCTCGGTGAGCTGAGCGAGGCTGTCTTGCAGATGCGCCCGCAGCCGCGCAGCTCAATACATGCGTGCGAAGGCCGCGCCTGGGTAGTAGGCGCGCAGGATGTCGGTCTCGGAGAAGCCACGCTTGCCCATCTCGAAGGCGCCCCACTGGCACATGCCCACGCCGTGACCCCAGCCGGCGCCGTCGATCTCGAAACCGCCGGCGAGGCGTCGGATGGCGAGGATGTGGTGGGAGTCGAGCCCGGCCGCGGTGCGGAAGTCCGAGCCCGGGATCGTGCGGCGGCTGCGCGCAGGCCCGGCGGTGATGACGAGCTCCTTGGCCCAGCCGCCACGGCCAGGCACGCTGATCTCGATGCTCTCCACTGGCGCCGCGATCGGCAGCTTCTTGGCCGCCATGCCGGCGATCAGGTCTTCGTCGCGGACCCTCTTCGTCCAGCGGTAGCGCGAGCTGGTCGAGCACGACGTGCACTTCACCCCGCGCAGCGGGTCGGCCGAGGCGTCGGCCTTGAGGCTGCTGCTCGAGGGATCGGTCGTGTGTCCGCCGCAGGTGGAGGCGAAGTAGGTCGTGAAGGGTCGGCTCTGCCAAGTGAGCACCACGCCGCGAGTCTCGGCGCAGCGCTGGAGCATGTCGGTCTTGTTCGCCCCGAAGGTCGGCGCGATCACGAAGCCCCGGTAGACCTGGCTTGCCTGCGTGTCCTTCAGGTGGAAGGGCAGGCCGGCGGCGCCGGGCGCGGTCACGGCCACGTAGGCATAGGTGCGCGAGGCCACGGCCTGCGCCCGGTGCGTCGCGGGGGGGGCGGCGGGGGCGCTCTCGTTGGGGATGACCCCGGCGGTGTAGGTCTCGAGGTCGATCTCGTTGATCAGCAGCAGGCCGGTCGCCTCGCGGGTCACCAGCAGCGATCCTGCGTAGAGGCCGCCGTCGAGCCCGAAGGCCTCGTTCGTGCGCAGGCGCAGGGCGGTCGCGCCCGTGTCGCGACCGCCGAGCGCGATGCCCGAGGCCCCCAGGCTCAGGGTCGCGTCGAGGGCCGAAGGCTGGCGTAGGGCGTAAGGGCTCCCGCGCTCGCCCGCGATGTCCCAGCCACCCGCGGGCAGGCGCAGCTGGGCGCGCGCGCGGGGCGCACCGAGGCGCACGCGCACGATGGGCACGCTCAGCTGGGAGAGCGGCGGCCCGGCGCGTGATTCGCCGCAGGCCGCCAGCAGCCCGGCGCCCGAGAGCGCCGCGAGTGCCGAGAGGAGCTCGCGGCGGTCGAGGCCGTGCGGATCCTGGGTGCGCGTCACAGGGGCAGCCTCCCCTGAGCGTCGGGTCGCGTGTCGTGGCCTGGGACCTGACGACCCTCCGGGCCCACCAGGGCCTGCCCGCGGGCCGTGAGCCGCCGACCCTGGGAGGTCTTCACGAGCAGACCCTCGCGCAGCAGGTGCGGCTCGTAGACGTCTTCCAGGGTGCGCTCGTCTTCTCCCACGGCGGCGCACAGGCTCTTCAAGCCCAGCGCCACGCTGCCCGCGCGGGCCAACGCGGTGAGCAGCTGGCGATCGACCCGCGTGAGGCCCTGCGCGTCCACGCCCGCGCGCCTGAGCCCCTCCTGCGCCACCTCGAGGCGGATGTGGTTGCCCGCCTCCACCTGGGCCAGGTCGCGCACGCGGCGCAGGAAGCGGTTGGCGACGCGCGGCGTCCCCCGTGAGCGCTCCGCCAGGAAGCGGGCGGCGTCCGGCTCCAGGCCCACCTTGAGCAGGCCGGCGGAGCGCGTGAGGATCCGCCCGAGGTCGTCCACGTCGTAGGGCTCGAGGCGCTCGTGGATGCCGAAGCGTCCGCGGAAAGGGGCCGAGAGCAGGCCCTCGCGCGTCGTGGCGCCCACCAGGGTGAAACGCGGCAGGTCGATGCGCACGCTGCGCGCCCCCGGGCCCTGGTCCAAGAGGATGTCGAGGCGGAAGTCCTCCATGGCGGCGTAGAGGTACTCCTCGACGGCGGGCGCGAGACGATGGACCTCGTCGATGAAGAAGACGTCGCCGCGCTCGAGGCGCGTGAGCAGGCCCGCGAGGTCGGCGGCGCGCTGCAAGGTGGGGGCCGAGGCCTCGTGCAGGGTCGCACCGCTCTCCGTGGCGATCAGATGAGCGAGCGTGGTCTTCCCCAGGCCGGGAAGGCCCGAGAGCAGCACGTGGTCGAGCGGTTCGCCTCGCCCGCGGGCGGCTTCCAGAGCCAGGCGCAGGTTGGCGACGACCTCGCGCTGGCCGACGAACTCGGTCAGCACGCGCGGGCGCAGGCTGCCATCCAGCGCGTGCTCCCGCTCGTCTTGGGGCCCGGTGAAGGGGTTGTCGGCGCTGGGGTCCATGGGCCGGAGAGTCGCAGCGGGCATCGCGGTCTCAAGGTACCCCGCGCCGCGGACCTGTCCAACCGCTGGGGGTCAAAGCGGCGACCTACCCCAAGCGGCGGAGGGGGCGGATTGCCATGGGGGGCCCGGGGGGTGAGCCGTAGAGTCCGGCCGTGCCCACGGCCGACCCGCGCCTGCCCATCTCCGCGCCTCTGCTGCGCTTCGACGACGAGGCCACGCGCAAGCGCGGTCGGCGCGTCTCGCGCATGTTCGATCGCATCGCGCCTACCTACGACACGCTCAATCACCTGCTCTCGGCCAACATCGACGCCCGCTGGCGCCGTCAGGCCGTGGCGGCCCTGGGCCTCACCGGGCGCGAGCGGGTGCTGGACGCCTGCACCGGTACCGGCGACCTGGCCAAGGCGCTGCTCGACGGCGGGGCGGGCAGCGTGGACGCCACGGACTTCGCGCCCGAGATGCTCAAGCGCGCCGAGGGCAAGACCGGGGGCCGGGCCAGGCTCAGGCTGGCCGACACCACGGCGCTGCCCTTCGAGTCGGGCACCTTCGACGCGGCCACCGTGGGCTTCGGCGTGCGCAACCTGGAGCGCCTCGACCAGGGCCTCTCCGAGCTGTGCCGGGTGCTGCGGCCCGGGGGCACGCTGTGCGTGCTGGAGTTCTCGCGGCCCCGCAACCCCGTCTTCCGCTCCTTCTTCAACATCTACTTCATGCTCATCCTGCCCTTGATCGGCAACCTCGCCAGCGGCGGGGCCGACAACGCCTACACCTATCTGCCACGCAGCGTCCTGGCCTTCCCCGGGCCGGAGGCCTTCGCCGAGCGCTTGCGCCGGGCCGGCTTCGCCGAGGTCGAGGTGCGACCCCTGACGTTCGGGATCGCCGCCCTGCACGTCGCCCGGAAGCCGGGCGACGTGCAGGGTTAGGGGGCGACGTCTTGGGATGCTCGCGGGCCGCACTCCTCGCCAAAGATGGGCCTTTGTTCGGCCGATGACTCCGGCATGCCCTCACGGCGTCCGAAGTTCCACAGGCGGGGCGCCGGGCCACAGGGTGCGCGCAGGCTCCTGGGCCTCGCACCGGCGCCCGCACTAGCCACGAAGGGGGCGAACGCGGGGCTGTCGTTCGACTACGTAGCGCGTACGCGAGCGCTGCCGGTGAACCTCCTGTTCCTGGCCCCCTTCGTGGTCGTCTACGAAGCGGCCCTGGTCGCCACGCGCAGCCCCGTCGAGAACGCGGCGGCGGCTTGGCTCCGGGCGCCGCTCGCGGGCCTGGGGCATGCGGGGATGATCGTCCTGAGCCTTGTTCTCGGCCTGGGCTTCCTGGTGCTGGTCTGGTGGCGCGCCCGCGAGGCGCCGCGCGAGCGCGGCATCTACGGGGGCATGCTGCTCGAGGGCACCCTGTACGGCCTGCTGCTGGGCGTGGTGGCCCAGGCGTTGGCCTCCTCCATGCCCATGGGCCGGCTGGCACCGTTGCAGTGCCTCGGTGCCGCGGCTGGAGGCTCGGAGACCCTCGCCAGCCTCTCGCATGGGATGCGCGACCTGGGCCTTGCCGTGGGAGCGGGGGTGTTCGAGGAACTCGTCTTCCGCGGGCTGCTGCTGACCGGTCTGATGGTGGTGCTACGCCACGCCTTCACGGCCGATCGCCTCACCTCGGGCGTGGTGGCGCTGCTCGTCTCCTCCTACATCTTCTCGGCCTACCACCACTGGGGCCCCTGCGGCGAGCCCTACCACGCCGGCGTGTTCGCCTTCCGCTTCCACGCCGGCCTCGTGCTCGGCGCGTTGTTTGTGTTCCGCGGCCTGGGTATCGCGGCCCTGGCGCACGGCGTCTACGACGTCTGGGTGACGCTGGGCTGACCCTAGCGCTCTGCGCGCGGTTCAGGTGCTACGGAGCGCAGCGCCTTGGCGAGGGCTGAGGCCTTGAACTTGCCCGAGAAGGCGTGCTTGACGGCACCCTTGGTGTCGAGCACGGCGACGAAGGGGGTCGCCTCGACGCCCAGGCGCTCGAGCGCCGCTCCGGCAGTCGCCTCATCGAGCTTGACGGCGGTCAGTTGCGCGCCCAGGCGCCGCACCTCGGGATCGAAGAGCGTCTCGTTCTGAAGCACCTTGGCCTCGGGCTTCTCGGCGTCGGCGACATCGAAGACGTAGACCAGCACCCCACCCTTCCTCTTGCCGGCCAGCGCGGCCAGGGCGGCGTCGAGATCGGAGCCCCAGTCGAAGTTGAGGTCCACCCCGGGGACGAAGCGCCCCTCCTGCACGCCCATCCACCAGAGCAGGTAGGGCGTGAGCTTGTCGGGCCACTCGTGGCCCAGGCCCGGCTGCTCGCGCACCTCGACCGTGCGCGCCTTGCCGCTGAGCGCCTTGACCGTGGCGCGGGCGGCGTCCACGTTGCCGTCGTTGCTGCCGGCCAGGGCCAGAGCGCCCATCTGGCTGGCCCAGTCCGGCACGCCGCCGCCGCGGAAGCCGGCCGCCACCCAGGTGGCGGAGAGGGGCTTCAAGGTCTCGTCGAAGGCGAGGCGGGGCAGGTTCCAGCCGCCGTTGGAGAAGCCCACCGTGTGGACGCGCGCCGGATCGAGCGGCAGCACCTTGAGCAGGTGCTGGGCGATCTTGACCACCTTCTCGAGGTCGTGGGCCTCCCAGACCTGGCCCACCGACTTGGGAGCGCACACGACGTAGCCGTGCTGGGCCCAGGAGGCGAGCGTGCCGGCCATGCCCGTGGCCGTGCCGCCTGCGCCGTGCAGGATCACCACGAGCGAGCCGCGCTTCTCCGCCGAGAGGTCCTTGGGCAGCACCAGCTCGGTCTGCAGGCCCTCGATGGCGTGGCTCGAGGAGCCCGCCGGGTAGGGGAGGTCCTCGGCCCGTGCCGCCGCGGGGCTCCATCCCAGCGCCAGCAGGACCAGCAGGCAGCCCCGGCGTCTAGACGAGCGAGGCGGGCAGGCCATAGTCCCTCCAACGGCGATCCACCAGCTCGCGCGTGGCTCGATCCACCTCCAGCACCTCCGGGTAGCTGGGTGCCAGGCGCGCGTCGGCCACCAGCGGCGCGCTCAGCGCCGTGTGGAAGCCCTCGGTCCGCATCTCGCGTGCGACGAGGTCCTGGGCGGGATCGAAGCGCGTGAACCAGGTCCAGAGGAAGAGCTCGGTCGTGCGCGTGGCCTCGCTCACGTCGTCCACCAGCACGATCAGCGGCCAGTCGCGGAAGGCCGGCTCGCGCGCCAGCCGCTGCGCGGCGTCCGGGTCCTCGGAGACCGGCTTGGCCGCGACCACCAGGCAGCCTGGGCAGAACACGCGCGCCCCCGCGGCCCCCGGAGGCAGAGAGCCCTCGAAGCGCGTGGGCAGCGTGCGCCGCGGCGCGCCCAGGCCCATCCAGATCATCTTCGAGCCGCGGTTCACGCTCGGGCCCGTGTAGTCGAGGGTGTCCATCGCCGTGCGGCCCAGCACCACGACGTCGTTCTCGAAGTCCATGCGTTCGAGCAGCGTCGTCAGCACGCGCGGGAAGTCCTTGAGGTCCACGGGCTGATCCGTCAGGAACAGGCACTTGGTGAGCGAGAGCTGACCCTCGCCCAGGATGCGCAGCGCGCTCGCCAGGGCCTCGCGCGGGTAGCGGTCCTTCACCACGGCGGCCGAAAGCGAGTGGAAGCCCGTCTCGCCGTAGGACCAGAGGCTCTTGACCGTGGGCATCACCAGCGGGAAGAGCGGCGAGAGCAGGTCTTGCAGGTAGTCGCCGAGGTGGAAGTCCTCCTGGCGGGGGCGACCCACGACCGTGGCCGGCACGATGGCGTCGCGACGGCGCAGCACCTTGTCCACGTGGAACACGGGATAGTCGTGCTTGAGGCTGTTGTAGCCGTAGTGATCGCCGAAGGGGCCCTCGGGCGCGCGCTCGCCGGCCTTCACGCGGCCCAGCAGCGCGATCTCGCACTCGGCGGGGATCGGGTGGGGGCCCCGGCCCCGGACCACCGGCAGGCGCTTGCCCAGCACCAGGCTCGCGAGCAGCAGCTCGGGCACGTCCTCGGGCAGCGGAGCCAGGGCCGCGAGCATCAACGCAGGGGGGCCGCCGAGGAAACACGAGAGCGGCAAGTCCTCGCCGCGGCGCTCGGCCTCCACGAGGTGGAAGCCACCACCCTTGCCGATCTGGAAGTGCATGCCCGTGGTCGAGGGCGAGTGGATCTGCATGCGGTAGATGCCCAGGTTGGGCTTGTGCGAGACAGGATGCTGCGTGAGCACGAGAGGCAGCGTCAGGAAGGGCCCGCCGTCGGAGTGCCACGAGGTCGTGGCGGGGAGGCGCGTGAGGTCGGGAGGCTCCTCCACCTCGAGGATGGGCGCGCGCTTGACGCCCTTCATGCCGACCTTCAGGCCCCTCCAGGCCAGCCCGCGCAGCTTCCAGAGCTTGCCGAGGCTGGGCGGCATCAGGGTCTCGGCGGCTTGGACGACCTCCTCGATGAAGCGCTTGGGCCTTTCGCCGAAGGCCCAGGCCACGCGCTCCGCCGTGCCAAAGAGGTTCGTCACCAGCGGGAAGGCCGCGCCCTTGACGCTCCTGAAGAGCAGCGCGGGGCCGCCTCGTGCGATCACGCGGCGATGGATCTCGGCCACCTCGAAGCGCGGATCAACCTCGGCTGTGATCTCGGCCAGCTGTCCGCGGGCGCGCAGCAGATCGAGATAGGCGCGCAGACTGCTCAGGAGGGGAGTGGCCATGGGGGGATCGTACGTGTCCGGCCGGAACCGCGAAACGCACTCCGTATCGGTACGATCCGGGCATGCGTTTCGCCGTCGGAATCAGCGGCGCCTCGGGCACGATCTACGGCGTGCGCCTCGTGCAGGCCCTCGTGGGGGCCGGTGCCGAGGTGATCCTCACGATGAGCCGCACGCTCGAGAAGCTGGGCCCGGCCGAGCTCGGGACGCCCATCGATGTGAACGCGCCCGACCTGGCGGGCCTGTTCGGGGCCGCCGTGGCGAAGGGCATCCAGTACCACCGGCCCGACAACGTGGCCGCCAACGTGGCCTCGGGCTCCTTCCGCATGGACGGCTACGTGATCTGCCCGGCCAGCACGGGCCTCGTGGGCCGGGTCTCGGTGGGGGCCTCCACGAACCTGCTTGAGCGCATGTGCGACGTCGCGTTGAAGGAGCGCCGCACGCTGGTGCTCGTGCCGCGCGAGACCCCGCTCTCCACGATCCACCTGCGCGCGCTCACGCGGCTCTCGGCGGCGGGCGCGACGATCCTGCCCGCCGCGCCCGGCTTCTACCACCGGCCCACGTCGATCGACGACCTGGTGAACTTCGTGGTGCAGAAGGTCTGCGATCGGCTGGGCGTGACGGTCGATCTCACGCGGCGCTGGTCCTAGCGCGTCATGGTGGACGCACTGCCGCGAGCCGGCCTCTGGACGTCGTTCACCCGCACGCTAGCGATGATCCGCTTCTCGCACACGGTGTTCGCACTGCCGTTCGCGCTCTACGCGCTGGTGGTGGCCTGCGAAGGCTGGCCTCCGCTCCCGCTGCTCCTCTGGGTGCTGCTGGCGATGGTGGCCGCACGCAGCGCGGCGATGGGCGTGAACCGGCTGGCCGACAGGCGCTTCGACGCGGCCAACCCGCGTACCGAAGGGCGGCATCTGGTGACCGGGGCGCTCTCCGTTCGCTTTGCTCTCGGCTTCACGCTCGTCTGTGTCGTGCTCTTCTTCGTGGCGGCCGCAAACATCAACCCCTTGGCCTTGGCACTCTCGCCTGTGGTGATGCTCGTGCTGCTGGGCTACTCGTTCCTCAAGCGCTTCACTTCGCTGGCACATCTGGGCGTGGGGTTGGCGTTGGCCCTGGCGCCCCTGGGCGCCTGGGTGGCGGGCCGGGGGACCCTGACCGACTATTGGTTTCAGGACGGGCCCAGCATGTCTTGGCCCATCTGCCTCGGCGTCGCCGTCCTCTTCTGGGTGGCGGGCTTCGACGTGATCTACGCCTGCCAGGATGTCGAGGCTGACCGCAGGCTCGGATTGCACTCGATCCCGGCACGCCTAGGCGTTCGACGGGCGCTGCAGCTTGCCGCACTGTTCCACCTGCTCTGCCTCTTGCTGTTCGGCATGCTGGGCTTCTGGTTTGAAGGCAGCTGCTCGATGATCGCCCTGGGGCTTTCCGCCCTGCTCCTGCTGCGTGTGCTCGTGCTCGCGCACCGCAAGGGCATCGGCGCCGCCAATGCGGCGCTGATGCCGCTCAACGGGCTCGTGTCGGTGCTGCTGAGCGGAGCCGGAATCGTGGATGCCTTGGCGTACTTCGGGGCAGGCCACCCATTGATCACCTATTGAGGGCGCGAGGGCGCTCTGACCGGTGGTGATGAGCAAGCGCGCAGGAGGTCCCGCCTGCGTGCGACCATCCCGCCGTGGCCAAGTCCGCCCCCAAGACCGAGAAGGCGCTGCCCGCTTCGCAGTTCGCCGAGCACGTGCGCGCCGCCGAGCTGCCCGCCTGCGTGGTGCTGGCAGGCGCCGAGCGCTGGTTCCGCGAGCAGGCGGCGGCGGCGCTGATCGTGCGCGTGTTCCCGGACGGCGACCCGGGAGGGGGCGTGCTGCGCTTGAACGCCCGCGACACGCAGGACCGCGAGCAGGTCTACGGCGCGGCCGAGGAACTGCGCTCCGGCTCGCTCTTCGGAAGCGGCCGGGTCGTGGTGGTGGAGCATCCGGAGGCTCTTGGGTCGGGGGGCGCGGGGGGCGCGGAGGCGGAGCCTGACGAGGAGGGCGACGCGAACGAGGTGGTTCCCGAGGCAGGCAGCACCCCAGTTCCCGAGGCCAAGGCGGCCAAGCGCCCCCGCAGCCCCCTGTTGTCTCTTGCGGAGCCGGCGCTGAGCGCAGCCATCGGTGGCTCCGTCCTCGTGCTCTCCACCTCCCGGCCGGTGAAGGGCCAAGGCGCCGTGCCCCTGGCCACGCTGCTCAAGAAGGGCGCGCTCGTCGTGGACTGCCGCGCGCTCTACGACGCGCCCGGGCCCTGGGAGAGCAACGTGGCGGAGCACGATCACGAGCTGGGGCGTCATCTGGTCCGGCGCGCCAAGCTGGTGCACAAGAAGAGCCTGGGTCTCGTCGAGGCCCACGCCCTCACGCGGCGCCTGGGCTCGGACCTGGGCGACCTCGAGCAGGCCCTCGAGACCCTGGCCCTCTTCGCCGGCACACGCAGCACGCTGAGCAGCGCCGATCTCGATGCGTGCTTCACCGGCGAGCGCGAGGACCCCGTCTGGCCGCTGGTGGACGCGGTGCTCGATCAGCGCCCGGCGGAGGCCCTCGCCCGGCTCGAGCTGGCACTGGCGCAGGGATTGGCCGATCCCAAGGGTCTGCCCGTGACGCGGCCGGAGGCGCTCTTTCCGCTGATGTGCGGCGCGCTGCACGCCGCCTGGCGCCGCGTGCTGGCCGGGGCGGAGGGCCTGGCGCGGGGTGAGAGCGAGGCAGACGTGGTGCGCGCCGCGGGCCTGCCCTCCTTCCGCGGGGAGGGGCATCTGAGACGCTGCCGCCGCGATCCGCGCGCCTGGCAGCTCAAGAACGCGGCCTTCCTGGAGGCCGAGCAGGGCGTGAAGGGGGGCAGCGTGCCCCCGGAGGTGGCCCTTACCCGGCTGGTGGTGGCGTTGTCGGCGCCCGTCCCTCAGCGCCCGTAGGCTCCGGCCGTGGGCAAGATCCGCCGTCTCGATGCGCACGTCGTCAACCAGATCGCCGCCGGCGAGGTGGTGGACCGTCCGGCCTCGGTGGTCAAGGAGCTGGTCGAGAACGCGCTCGATGCCGGGGCGCGGCGCATCCAGGTGCGGCTGGAGGACGGCGGCAAGGCCCTGATCGAGGTGGCCGACGACGGCTGGGGCATGGATTCCGAAGACCTCGCCCTGGCCTTCGCGCCGCACGCGACGAGCAAGATCGCGGCCCTGGGCGACCTCGAGCACGTGGCGAGCCTGGGCTTCCGGGGCGAGGCCCTGGCCAGCATCGGCAGCGTCTCGCGAGCGCGCATCGTGAGCCGGGCGCGCGGGGCGGCGGCCGGGGCGGCCGTCGAGGACCGCGAAGGCGAGCTCACGGGCGTCACGCCCGCCGCGGCCAGTGTCGGGACGGTGGTGCGCGTCGAGAACCTCTTTGGCCACGTGCCGGCACGCCGCAAGTTCCTGCGCACGGCCTCGACGGAGGCGGGGCACGTCTCCGACCTGATCGAGCGCCTGGCCCTGGCCTGGCCCGAGGTGGGCTTCACGCTCACGCACGGCGAGCGCACGCTCATCGACGCGCCTCCGGGGGAGGATCGCCGCGCGCGCATCGAGCGGTTGCACGGCCCGGAGATCGCGCGGGCGCTGCTCCACGTGCAGTCGCAGGACGGCGCGCTCGAGGTCGAGGGCTGGGTGAGCCCGCCTTCCCTGACGCGCGGCGATGCGCGCCTGGAGCAGGTGTTCTTGAATGGCCGCCACGTGCGCGACAAGACCCTGGCCCACGCCCTGCGCGAGGCGTATCGCGACCTGGTGCCGCCCGGGGGGCGCCACCCGATCGCCTTCCTGTTCCTGGCCTGCGATCCCGGGCAGGTGGACGTGAACGTGCACCCCGCCAAGGCCGAGGTGCGCTGGCGCGATCCGTCCGCGGCGCACAGCGCCGTACGTCGCGCCGTGCGCCAGGTGCTCGAGGGCGCGCGCCCGGGCACGGCCCTGGGCGCGAGCGCCCACGCGGGACGCGCCTCCTCAGGCCACGATGGAGGCTTGGCCGCGCTGGCCGAGACGGTCGAGATGACCTTTGGCCCGGGCGTGGGCCGCGCGGCGAGCCACCCCGGGCACGCGGGTCATGAGCACTCCGCCTACGAACAAGCCGGGGCCGTCTGCGTGCACGAAGGCGAGAGCGCGTTTGTGCACGCCGAGCCTACGGCGGGGCGACCCCTGCGTCCCGTGGGCCAGACCCTGGGCACCTACCTGGTGCTCGAGGGCCAGGACGAGATCGTGATCGTGGACCAGCACGCGCTCCACGAGCGCGTGCTCTTCGAGCGCATCAACGAGCGCTTGAACCGCACGGGCTCGCTCGAGGTGCAGCGCCTCCTGGTGCCCACCGTGGTGACCCTCGGGGGCGCGGGGGCGGCGCGCCTCTCCGAAGAGCAGGACTTCCTACGCACGCTGGGCTGGCTCGTCGAGCCCTTCGGCCCCGGCACCCTGGCCGTGCACGGCGTGCCCGCCGTGCTGCGCCACCCCGACCCGCAGGCGGCGTTGACCGAGGTGCTCGAGCTGCTCGAACGGGGCAAGCGCGAGGGCCTGGATCGCGCCTCCCTGATCAGCAGCGCCGTCGATCGGCTCGCCTGCCGCGCCGCCGTCATGGCCGGCGACACCCTGCACCCCGACGAGGTGGTCGTGCTCATGGAGCAGGCCGAGGCGCTCAACCACGCACACTCCTGCCCCCACGGCCGCCCCACGCGCCTGACCCTCTCGCGCAAGGACCTGGAGCGTTGGTTCCACCGCTGAGCGCCGGCGGCGCCCGGACGGGGAGCCTTCCCGGCGGCGGAGGCGAACCTACTTGGGATTGAACCGTGCAGCGTCGATCCCTGTGTTAAGCGCGTGGTCGAGCACGATTGCCGTGAGGAAGTTGAGGGGCTGCTGGCCGGGGCGGATCTGGAAGGCCAAGAGCTTGCGCGGAAAGCGGTAGGGGGGCAGGGCGCCGGGAGCGGGCTCGCGCCAGTCCTGGAGCAAGAAGTCCTCGGTGGGGACGCCGTCCATGGGCGTGCCGTCGATGCGCACGACACCAGGGAAGGTGGCGTGCATCACCCCGTGGGCGTCCTTGGTGTGGGCCAGCCAGAGATAGATGTTCGGACGACCTGTGGCTTGGCGCACGATCTTGGCCCACGTGTCGCCACCGGGGCGTCCGAAGTTGCCGCCGCCCCGCTTCTCGCCCTCGTACTTGAAGGCCACACCGGGCTCGTCCAGGTCCACGAGGGTCATGAGGCGTGACAGGTGGGTCCAGCGCTCGCGATCGGCCTGCGCCCGCCTTCTCGACGCGGCGCCATCCGCGTCCCAGGGTGCTTCCTGGAAGGTGCCGCCCACGTCCCTGATGTAGAGCGTGTGACCGTCGAGGATTTCGGCGGTCAGCGTGCCCGACATGTAGCGTTCCTGGCGCAGCCGATCGGGTGACTCGAGCCAGAGGTGCAGCGGCCCTTCGTGGCGTACGCCTTCGAGGTCCAATTTGGCGTCCAAGGTCAGCGTCAGGTCGCGGACTTCGGTGATGGGCGGAGCCCCGTTCGCGATCCAGCGACGCGCCTCCTCGAACAGTCGACGGGCGAGCTTCGCGCCGGTCTCGACTTCGGGCACCTGCGCGGGATGGTCCGTGGGCTGGAGCCCCTGGTACATCCACCAGATCCCCGCGACCGTGCTCACGGCGATGGCCACTACGAGCGCCCGGCTCGCGAGCCTCATCGCAGCGCCCGGCGGCGGCCGCCGTGCCGTGCCCAAGGCTGCGGCCGTGCGCGGTTATCGCGCACGCCAGCAACGCGCCGGATGGGGTGCGGAAGGGTCATGAGGAGGACGTCGCGTAGTTCCTCTACGCGAGGACGACGAAGGGCCCTGAGCGCCCCCAGCCCGGCGTGTTGCTCAGCGCGGTTCGAAACGCGTCGGGTCGATGCCGGTGTTGATCTTCAGGTCGGTGACGATGGCGGTGAGGAAGTTGAGCGGCTGCTGGCCGGGACGGATCTGGAAGGCCAGGATCTTGCGCGGGAAGAGGTAGGGGCGCGGCTGGCCGGGGGGCGCCTCGCGCCACTCCTGCAGCAGGAAGTCCTCGGTGGGGATGTTGGAGGCGGGTTCGCCGTCCACGCGCACCACGCCCGGGAAGGTGGCGTGCATCACGCCCTGCGCGTCCTTGGTGTGGGCCAGCCAGAAGTAGATGTTCGGACGGCCCGCGGCCTTGCGCACGATCTTGGCCCAGGTGCCGCCGTCGGGGCGCGCGTAGGAGCCGCTGGGGCTCTTCTCGCCCTCGTACTCGAAGACCACGCCCGGGCCCTTCAAGCCCTCGAGGGTCAGGAAGGTGGTCAGGTCCGACAGGCGCTCCATGTCGTCCTGCACCTGCTTGATCGAGGTGGCGCCGTCGGGGGTGCGGTTCATGTGCCGGAACTGGCCGGCGGCGTCCTTCACGTAGAGGTTGCCGCGGTTCATGACCTTGGTGGTCATGCTCGACGACATCGTCATCTCCTGGCGGTAGAGGTCGGGCAGCTGGAGCCACAGGCGCATGGGGCCTTCGTGGCGCGTGCCGTCGAGGTCGAACTTGGCGTCGAGGGCGACGGTGAAGTCGCGCACCTGGGTGATGCCCTGGGCGCCCTTGGCCACCCAACGCACGGCCTCGTCGAAGAGCCTCAACGCCATGGCCTGGTTCGGGCCGGCGGGGTTGGGGGCGGGGTTGGGGGCGGGAGCCGCCGGGGGGCGAGGCGCGACGGGACCGGCCCCGCCTTCCGCGTCCAGGCCGGGCAGGGGGCAGAGCGCCAGGGCTGCCAGGGAGAGGGGGACAAGGACCAGCGTGCGGATCGACATGGACGTCCTCGGGGGGCCGGGGGGGAGCTGACTCTTGGGCCCAGAAGTGGTGCGGGTGGCGTCGGATGCTTGGAGCGCGTGGGACCCGGTGCGATGCTCCTCCGCCCGCCGGGTCGGCCACGGTGCCGAGCGCGGGGCGAAGATACACCCGGATCTCGAGTGTGCAGCCCACAGCCACCCAGCGCCCTACCGGCCGGCTTGTGACCCGGCGCCTGGGCGCCGGGGCGCGGCTCCATGTGCTTGAGACCGACCGCTTCACCACCAGCGTCTGCCGGGTGGTGCTGCACCGGGACCTGGGGCCTGAGGCCACGGCCACCGCCGTCCTCTCCCAGGTGCTGCGTGGCGCCACAGAGCGCCATCCGACCCGGGAGGCGCTGGCCGAACGGCTGGCTGACCTCTACGGAGCCTCGCTCGGACTGAGCACCGAGCGGCTGGGGGACCGGCTCCTCCTGGCGGCCACCATGGAGTGGCCCACGGCCGGGCTGCCCGGCTCGCGCGGCCTGCTGCGCGAGGGCTTGCGGCTGATGGGCGAGGTCCTGACCCGCCCCAAGCGCGGTCCCAACGGGGCCCTGGACGCCGAGATCACGGCCATGGAGCGCGTCAACCAGGGGCGCGCCCTGCAGGCGTTGCGCGACGACAAGGCGCGCTACGCCGCCCGGCGCGCGCTCGCCATCGCCTGCGCCGGCGAGCCCTACGCGCTCAGCCCCGAGGGGCGCGAGGAAGACCTGCCCGACTGCACGCCCGCCCGATTGGCGGAGGTGCACGCGGCGCTGCTGGCGCACGCGCCCGTGGAGATCTTCCTGGTGGGGGACCTGAGCCCCACGGACGCCGAGCGGGCGGTACGCAAGGACCTCCTCTGGCCGGGCCGCGGCGCACCCTGGCGCCTGCCGCCGGCGGTCGGCGTGCGCGCCGCCCACCCGCGCCCCAGGCGCGTGGTGGAACGCGAGAAGGTCGCCCAGGGCAAGCTGGTGCTCGTCTTCCGCGCGCCCATCGCGGCTCCCGACGCGCGCACGCCGGCGGCGCACACGCTGGCCGGGGTGCTCGGGGGCGGGCCCTACGGCCGGCTGTTCAAGGTCGTGCGCGAGGTCCACGGGCTGTGCTACTACGCCAACGCCTCGTGGAACGAGGCCAAGGGACTGCTCGTGATCCAGGTGGGCATCGACCCGAAGAACGAGGCCCGCGCCCGGCGCCTGATCGTGGCGCTCACGCAGGAAGTCGCGGGGGGCCTGCTCGAGCCCGAGGCGCTGACCGGCTACCGCGAGGCGGTGGCCCACCGCGTGGCCTCGCTGGCGGACAGCCGCGGCGGGGTCATCGCCTGGGCCCAGGAAGCGCTGACCCTGGGGCTCGATCCGTCGCCGGAGAAGTTCCTCGCGCGCCTGCTGCGCGTGCGCTCGAGCGACGTGGCCGCCGTGGGCCGGCGCCTCAAGCTCGACACGGTCTTCTTCCTGGGCGCGGCACCGTCGCGCGCGGCCGGTCGGGGGCGCGCATGAGCGGCCAGAGCACGCGCCCCCGGATCCCGGCCGGCATGACCGGCGAGCGCGAGCCGCTCACCGGGCGCTGGGCGCTCTGCGGCCGCACGCCGCAGGGCAGCGAGGTGCGCGTGCTGCCCATGCCGGGCTTCACGAAGGCCTATGCCAGCGTCACCACCCGGTACGGAAGCGTCGACACGCACCTGCCCGACGGCACCGAGCTGCCCATCGGCATCGCGCACTTCCTCGAGCACAAGATGTTCCAGACCGAGGCCGGCGACGTCTTCGACATCTACTCCGCGCGCGGGGCCTCGGCCAACGCCTACACCGCCTTCGACCACACCAGCTACCTGTTCTCCTGCTCGAACCGCTTCGAAGAGAACCTCGACACGCTCTTTGACAGCATGGCCTCGATCACCACCGACCCCGCCGCCGTGGAGCGCGAGAAGGGGATCATCGGCCAGGAGATCGCCATGTACGAGGACGACCCGGGCTGGCGCGGCTACTTCGGCCTGCTCGGCGCGCTCTACCAGCGCCATCCCGTGCGGCTGGACATCGCCGGCACGGCCGCCACCATCGCGCCCATCGACCCGGCCCTGCTGCGCCGTACCCACGCGGCCTACTACCACCCCGCCAACCTGATCGTGGTGGTGGCCGGCGACGTGGACCCGGCCTACGTCCTCAAGCGGGCGGGGGAGCGGCTGCGCGTGGCCCACGCGGGGCGACAGCTGGCCCGCGCCGTGGTGAGCGAGCCCGCCGGCGTGGCCCGTGCGGCGGCCCGCGTGGCGCTCTCCATCCAGCGTCCGCGGGCGCTCTTGGGCTGGAAGGAGGTCGCCCCCCGCCCGGGGCCGGAGCGCGTCTACCGGGAGACCGCCTCCGTGGTGGCGCTGGATCTGCTCTTCGGCGACGGGGGACGCGTGGAGGGACCGCTCTACGACGCCGGGGTGGTGGACGACACCTTCGGCGCCAGCTACGAGCTGGGCGACGGCTACGCCTTCGGGCTGCTGTCGGCGGAGGTGGACGACATCGCGGTCTACCGCAGGCGCCTCGCCCGGGCCCTCACGCAGGCCTGCCGCACCCCGTTCTCGGCCGCCGAGGTCGAGCGTTCGCGCCGCAAGCTCCTGGGACGGCACGTACGCGTGTTCAACGCGCCGGAATCCTCGGCTCAGTGGCTGCTGGACCTGGCCCTGGACGCCACCCCCGTGGCCGCCGACATCGAGGCCCTGGCCGCGCTGCGCCCGCGTGACGTGACGCGGCGTCGCGACGAGCTGCTCGCGGCTCCCACGGCCTGGTCGTTGCTCGAGCCGCGGGGAGGCGGCGCTCGCGGGAAGCGCGCCGCCGGGAGCGCCGTGCGGCGCTAAGTCGCCGGCCGCGACTCTGCAACGGTCGCTGGATGTCGAGCTTTCTGCGTCTATTGCGAGCCCCGCAGGGGCTCGCCCGGCCCTCCGCACGCCACCGCCGCGCTGGGTGGGCGCGTGGCCAAGCGCCCCGCAAGCGGGGCGCCGTGGAGGGCCGCCGCGGAGGACGCCATGCAGCCTGTCCACACGAGTCTTCCTACATCAGGACGACGCGGTGGCCCGAGCGCCCCCAGCCAGCGCGGCGCGCCGACGCGACCGCGCGGCCCGTTCCGATTCGTGTGAGGTCCCGGTTGTCTCGGGCCGCCGGCTCCGTAGAATCCCGCGCATGTCCACCGTCGCGCGCGACCGCATCCGCCGCTGCCTCGCCATGATCCCCTTGATTCGCGCGCGCCCCGGCATCCGCATCCCCGAGCTGGCCTCGATCTTCGGCGTGAAAGACGAGGAGATCTGGGAGGACATCACCGAGGTCCTGACGCTCTGCGGCGTGCCGCCCTACCTGCCGCACAACTACCTCGTGTTCTCGATCCACGGCGACCGCGTGAGCATCCGCTTCGCCGAGCACCTCGCCCGGCCCGTGCACCTCACCCTGCAGGAGGCGCTGGCAATCGACCTCGCGTTGCGCAGCATCTCTGGCGGCCGTCCTCCGGTGTTCGGCGACGCGGCACCGCGTCTGCGCCGCAAGCTGCGTGATCTGCTGGGCGGGCGCGAACGCGAGGCGCTCGACACCTTCGATCGCTCGGTGGGTGGCACCCCGCCTTCGGCGCTGGTCACCGAGAACATCGTGCGGCTCAAGGAGGCCATGGGGCGCAACCGCGCCGTGCGCGGCGAGTACTACACCGCCAGCCGCGACACGGTGAGCGTGCGCACCCTGGGGCCCTACGGCCTGATCGACCACCTCGGCGTGTGGTACGTGATCGCGCGCGACCTCGCGCGCCCCGAGGTCCCGGGCGAGACGGGCGCGGTGCCGTTCCGCGTGGATCAGTTCAAGGACGTCGAGGTCCTCGACGACGTGGAGTACGAGGTCCCCGACGCCTTCACCACCGAGACGTTCCGTCGCGACGCCATGTGGACCGGCGGCGAGCAGGCCATCGAGGTCGAAGTGCGCTTCGCCGCCGCAGTGGCGGGGCGCGTGCGCGAGGAGGCCGAGCGGCGCGACGTGCGCGATCTTCCCGGCGGCGACATCGTGCGGCGGTTCCGCATCCAGAAGGACCGACCGCGCTGGCTGTTCACTCACCTGGCGCGCTACGGGGAGCAGGCCGAGGTGCTGGGCCCCCTCGAGGTGCGGCGCGGCATGGCCCAGTTCCTCGAGGGCATCCTGGCGCGCGCGCTGCCCATGCCTCGCGACGTGGTCGCCGGCGCGGGCGCCAGCTCTCGCGCGACGGCCGCCGCGGCGGCGCGGCCGCGTCCGAGCGGCGTGCGCGCGCGCCGACGTCCGCGGGCCTAGCGCCGAACGGCCGGGGAAGGCGCCGCAGGGCGGCCGTCTGCCCGGGTGTATCTGCTGCTGCAGGCACGACTTGGGTCGCACCCAGGCGCTGGCAACCAGCCTTCAGTTTGGTATACTGCCCGGCGTGCGGTGGTCGCAGGGCTCGGGGCAGGCACATGGTCTGCCCCCAGGCGTCGTGCGGCATCGTCGCCGGAGACGTCCATGCGGGCGGCCGTGACCCCCAGCCGCGCGATGCCGCACCTGTGCGTGCGACTGGCGCGGCTGGGCTCCCTGCGCGCCGTCGCGCTCCTGGCTCTGTTGCTGTGCTCCCCGACGGCTCCCGCGCAGGCCGAGGAGGAGGCTGCCTGGGTCCGCGGGTCAAAGGGTCTCGTGGCGCTGGCCATCGATGACCTGCAGGTGCACGAGAAGCTGCCTGGGACCTGGTATGCCAACGTCCCGGGGCAGGGTGCGGTGCGCTCGACGAACGGCGGAGAGACCTGGACGCGCATCATGAAGGCCGTGCGGCCCCTGCCGGGTCCGCGTGAACCGGTGCGCCTGGCGCTCGACGAGCGCAACGCGCGCGTGCTCTACTTGGTGGCGTTGGGGCGCATCTATCGCAGCGAGGACGGCGGCGACAGCTGGGTCCCGATCACGAGCGGGCTCACCTCCTACAGCTGGAGCGGCAAGCGCAGCGCGGAGCTGGTCTACCAGGTGGTGGTGGACCCCAGCAAGAGCGTGCGCCTGCTGTGCGGCACGCGCAGCGACGGCGAGTCGCACGGCGGGCTGTTCGAGTCCAACGACTCGGGCGGCAAGTGGACGCAGATCGCCGGCACGAACGTCAAGGGCAGCGAGCTCGGCGCCGACGCGTGGCCGGTCATCCTCAGCGAGAAGACCGAGAAGGTCGTGCTCGTCGGCGGGCGCATCGGGGTGTGGTTCAGCGACGACCGCGGCCGCAAGTTCAAGCGCACCGACCCGGGCGGCATCGGGCTCCACGACATCCGCGGCATCACGCCTTTCGTTCCGGGCTCGAAAGAGGTCTACCTGGCCGACGCGCGGGGCGTGTGGTCCTCTCTCGACAACGGCGAGACATGGTCGAAGAAGCCCGTGCTCGAAGGGGACGCCGTCTGCGTGGCCTACGATCCGCAGACGCGCAAGCGCCTCTACGCCGTGCTGCGCGACCGCGGGCTGTTCGTCAGCGAGGACGCGCGCCGCGTCAAGTGGACCGAGCTCGGCCACGCCGACCTCGAGATCAGCGGCCTGGCCTTCCTGCCCAGGGATGCCAAGGCGGTCGTGGCCACGTCGCTGGCCACCGGTCTGCACCTGTCGAGGGACGAGGGTGCTACCTTCAGCCCCCTGAGCGGCGGTCTGACGCCCCTGACGCCCGCGATGGACGCGGTCGGTGTCAGCCCGGTGGGCGGCGCGCATCTGGCCGTGAGCGACCAGGGGGTCGTCTTCACGAGCGCCGATCGGGGCCAGGTCTGGGGCGCTGTGGGCCGCCTGGGTCAGACCTGCCGCGCGCTGCGGGTGGACGCATTGGGCAACTGGTACGCCTGCGGCAGGCGTCTGCTCAAGAGCGCCGACGGCGGCAAGACCTGGCAGGCGGTCTTCACGCCCCAGGACCCCGAGGACCAGGTCGCGGACGCGCAGTCGGGACCCGATGGCCAGCTGTGGATCGTGCTGGAGCGGGCGCTGACGGTGCACGCCTCGGCGGACGGAGGCAAGACCTGGACGGCGCAGTCGGCCTTCACCGGCTCCGGCGGGGCGTTCGCTACCTCGCTGGCCGTGGACGCGCGCGCCTCCGGCCACCTGCTCGTCGGAGCCCGGTCGGTGGCCCCAGGCCTGTGGAGCCCCAAGGACGGCGAGGGCGGCCCCTTCGAGAGCTGGGACGGGGGCAAGACCTGGGCCCCCCTGCGCGACGGCCTGCTCAACCCCAAGGACCTCAAGGCCGCCGTTCCGTCCTGGAACCGGGCCGGCGCGGTCGCCATCGACCCCGTCAGCGGGATGCTCTACTACGCGGCGCAGAGCGCGGGCCTGTTCGTGCGCGCGGCGGCGTCTTGGGTGGATGGCAAGCCTCCGGCCGAACCGTGGATCAACCTGGCGCGCTGGGAAGTGCCCAGTCCCATCATCGCGGCCCTGTGCGTCGCTGCCGACGGGACCGACAGCCGCGTGCTGGTGCAGGCCCTGGGCGACAGCTCCACGCGCGCGCTGGTGGAGGGTCGTGGCGCCGCGCTGCTCGCGGCGGCGGCCCTCTTGAAGGCCGGTCAGGAGCTCAAGGACTCGCCCTGGCAGCGCAGGCCCGATCCCCGCGCTTCGCTCAGCGGACTGGTCGCGGATCCGAAGACCCCCGGCCGGTTCCTGGCCGGTGATCGCGGTGCCGACGGCGGCATCGCGGTCTTCGAGAAGCCGTGGACCACGCCTCCGGCCCCCCCCGCCCTCCCGGCTCCCGAGCCCACGCCTCCGGTGCCCGTGCCTCCTGCGCCGGCGCCCACGGCGCCCCCGCGCGAGGTCCCCACGGGCCTGCTCGCCTTCAGCGGCTCGTCGGACCAGAGCGTGGGGGTGTGGGACCTCAAGAGCGGAGCCTCGCAGAGCTACCTGCGCGGTCACACGGGCGAGGTGCGTGCGCTGGCCCTGGCGCCCGACGAGTCGTTCGCGGCGAGCGGCGGGGGTGACAAGACCATCCGACTCTGGAACGGCTCGAGCGGCGCGGCGGGCCCGACCTTCACGGTCGAGGGCACGGTGAACGCGCTGCTCTTCAGCGCCGACTCCAAGACCCTCTACGCGGGCCTCGAGGAGACCTGGGCCGTCTTGGCCATCGACCTCGCGGCCGGGCTCGTCAAGAAGCTCGAGGGGCACACCGGGGGCGTGGTGGCGCTGGCGCTGGGCGCCGACGGCACGCTCTGGAGCGCCGGACGCGACCGCAGCGTGCGCTCTTGGGACGTGGAGCAGGGCAAGCCCCTGGCGCTCAAGATCGATCTGCCCGCCGAGCCGCTCGCCATGGCGCTGGCCGGCGACGGGCAGCGCCTGTTCGTGACCGGCAAGGAAGCGGCCCTACGCGCCTACTCTCCGCAGGACGGCAAGGAGCTGGGACAGGCCCCGCTGCCCCACCCGTTGGCTGCGGCCGTGACCGTGAACCCCAGCAGCGGCCTCGTCTTCGTGAGCGGCGAGGGCCAGGTGCTGATGTTCGAGGGGGCGACGCTGGCTGCGAAGGGCGACCTCAAGGCGCCGTCCGCCAAGGCGCTGCTGTGCCTGGCGCTGTCTAGGGATGGCGCCTGGATCGCGGCCGGCGACGAGCTGAACGGCCTGTGGCTGTGGGACACGGCCACCGCCGAGGTGCGCTGGAGCAAGGCTGGCGCGCATACGGGCCAGGTCAACGCGCTCGTGCTCACGCCGGATGTGGCCGTGCCGACCCCTCCCCCGCCGCCGGAGGGCGTGGCGCCGGGCTCGGCGCCCGGACCCGCCCCGGCGCCGGATCCCGGCGTGCCCGCCGACCCCGGGGCCGGCAGCGGTCCCGGGACGAGCGGGAAGTAGTCGCGCGCGGCGCACAGCCGCGCTCCCAGCGCGCGGCCGACGATTCAGCGCGTGGCGAGCACGACGAGCCGTCCCCTGACGACGCGGCGAGAGGCGACGGTGCGTCCCTCGAGGGCCTTGGCGACGGCGGGCAGGGCCAGCGCCTGCGCCAGCACGATCTCGTCGGAGGCCTCGGCCGCCACGCGTACGTGACCGCGCACCTTGCCGTCGATCTGCACGGCCAGCTCGACCTCCGTGGTGCGCAGCGCCGCAGGGTCGAAGACCGGCCAGGGAGCGTGCGAGACCAGGTCCTTGTGGCCCAGCGAGGCCCAGAACTCCTCCGCGGCGTGGGGGGCGAAGGGCTGCAGCAGGCGGGCGAAGGCCTCCAGCATCTCGAGCGGCACCTCGGCCAGGTCGCTCAACGCGTGCAGCAGGATCATCAGCTTGCTGATGGCGGTGTTGAAGGCCAGGGCCGCGACGTCCTTGGTGACGCCTTCGATGGTCGCGTGCAACGCATGGCGCGCCTTGCCGGAGGCCGGCGCCGAGGTGCGCGCGGCCGGCGAGCTGCGCTCGTCGCCCAGGAACAGGCGCCAGGCGCGCGAGTGGAAGCGCTTGAGGCCCTCGATGCCGGTGGAGTCCCAGACCTTGTTGCTCTCGGTGGGGCCCATGAAGAGCAGGTAGAGGCGGGCGACGTCGGCACCGTACTCCGCGACCACGGCGTCGGGGTTGACGACGTTCTTCTTCGACTTGCTCATCTTCTCGACGACGCTCACCAGCGAGCGGTCCGTGCCTCTCGCGCGCGGGCCTGCGGGGGTGATCTCGACCTGCTCGGGCGCGAGGTAGGGGCCGTTCTCGCCGTCGCGGTAGGAGGGGGCGAGCACCATGCCTTGGTTGACCAGGCGCTGGAAGGGCTCCTTGGTGCTGACCAACCCCAGGTCGTAGAGCACCTTGTGCCAGAAGCGGGCGTAGAGCAGGTGCAGCACGGCGTGCTCGGCGCCGCCGATGTAGACGTCCACCGGCATCCAATGGCGCTCCTTCGCAGGGGCGCAGAAGGCCTGGGCGTTGTGGGGATCGATGAAGCGCAGGTAGTACCAGCAGGAGCCGGCCCACTGCGGCATGGTGTTGGTCTCGCGCCGCGCCGGGGAGCCGTCGCGCGGGTCCGCCACCTCGACCCACGAGGTCACGGCGGCCAGCGGGCTCTCGCCCGTGCCGGTGGGCTTGTAGGAGCGCACGTCGGGCAGGGTGACGGGCAGGTCCTTCTCCGCCACGGGCAGCACCGCGCCGTCGCGTCCCCGGACGAGCGGGAAGGGCTCGCCCCAGTAGCGCTGGCGGGCGAAGAGCCAGTCGCGCAGCTTGGTCTGCACCCGCGCCCGACCGTGCCCCTCGCGCTCGAGCCAGGTGATCATGGCCTTCTTGGCCTGCGGCACGGTCAGGCCGTTGAGGAAGGCCGAGGCCACCAGCGTGCCGCCGCCCTCGTGGGCCGCCTTCGTGACGTCGCCGCCCGAGATGACCTCGCGCAGGGGCAGGTCCATCGCGCGCGCGAACTCCCAGTCGCGCTGGTCGTGGCCGGGCACGGCCATGACCGCTCCCGTGCCGTAGCTCATCAGGACGTAGTCGGCCACCCAGACGGGGATCTGGGCCCCGGTGGCCGGGTTGACGGCGTAGGCGCCGGTGAACACGCCCGCCTTGGTCTTGACCTCCGTCGCGCGCTCGCGCTCTGAACGCCGCGCCGCGCGGGTGGCGTAGATCTCCACCGCTTCGCGCCGCTGGGGCGTGGTGATCTTGCCCACCAGCGGGTGCTCGGGGGCCAGCACGCAGAAGGTGGCGCCGAAGAGCGTGTCGGGGCGCGTGGTGAAGACGGTGAACTCGCCGGCGCGTCCCACCCGGAAGCGCACCTCGGCGCCCTCGGACCGCCCGATCCACTCGCGCTGCATCTCCTTGACGCGTGCGGGCCAGTCGAGGCCCTCGAGGTCGTCGATCAGGCGGTCGGCGTAGGCCGTGATGCGCAGCATCCACTGCTTCATGGGACGGCGCACGACGGGATGACCACCGCGCTCGCTCTTGCCGTCGATCACCTCTTCGTTCGCCAGCACCGTGCCCAGCGCCTCGCACCAGTTCACCGGCACCTCGGCTTCGTAGGCCAGCCCCTTCACGAACAGCTTCAGGAAGATCCACTGCGTCCAGCGGTAGTAGGCCGGATCGGTGGTGTCGATCTCGCGGTTCCAGTCGATCGACCAGCCCATGCGCTGCATCTGGCGCTTGAAGGTGGCCACGTTGCGCGCCACCGCCTCGCGCGGGTGCACCTGGTGCTCGATGGCGTACTGCTCGGCGGGCAGCCCGAAGGCGTCCCAGCCGGTGGGGTGCAGCACGTGGAAGCCCTGCGCGCGGGCCACGCGGGCGATGGCGTCGCTGATGGTGTAGACCGAGGCGTGCCCCATGTGCAGCCCCTCGCCCGAGGGGTAGGGGAACATGTCGAGCACGTACTTCTTGGGCCGCGGATCGTCGTCCCGGGTGCGGAACGCAGCCTCGAGCGCCCAGCGTGTCTGCCAGAAGCGCTCGCAGGCCTGGGGGTCGTAGGGCTTGCTCACGGACCTCGTCCTGTTCGCCGTCTCGAAGCGTCGGAGCATACCCGTGACGCGCGAAACTCCCTCGCCTGGGCGCGGTCCTGATGTGCCCTCCCAGCGGTCGGTCGGGGCGCTGGACTGGGGGCGCTCGGGCCCCCGCGTCGTCCTCATGTAGGCAGACTACACGTCGTCCTCCGCGGCGGCCCTCCGCACCCCAGCCAGCGCCCCGAGGTGCCCCAGCAAGAGA
>JANOFW010000478.1:0-2109 GCA_031413835.1 Planctomycetia bacterium | reverse complement strand
GCCGCGCGCTGAGCCGTCGGCCAGCAGGGTACGGGCGGCGCTGTTGATGTAGAGCACACGCCGGTCGGAGGCCAGCAGGGCCAGCCCGCGCTCGGTGTCGGCGTCCACGGCGTCGCGCAGCACGCGCGCCACCTCGCGCTCGACCGGTGACATCGGGCCGAGCCGATCGCTCACCGTGCTGCGCTCGCGCAGGGACAGGGGCATGACAGGCTGCACAGCCGGAGGAGCTCCTGCGCGGAGAGGGCCGAGGAAGCCGCGGACGCCCGACGCGCTTGCATCCGGACCGCCGCTCTCACCATGGTGTCTGACGCTAGGTGTCGGACGCTACGCGCAGGCGAGGGGTTCCCTGCGCGCGACGCAGCGGAGGCGTCCCGCCGCGCGCTTCGGATGTCCGTCGCTCCCAGGCCCTAGGGGCTAGGAACGCCGGCGGATGGCGCATCGCCGACACGAAACAGAAGCAGCAGCGCGCCGAGCAGCGTCAGCAGCGCCACGCCGACGAACACGGGTGGAAACCCGGTGACCGGCCGCAGGGCGCCGGCAGCGAAGGGCAGCAGAGCCTGGCCCAGGCTGCCCACGGCCATGGCCAGGGCCAGCGACGCGGTCGGATCTCCAGGGCCGGCGAGGCGCATGACCTGCGGGCCGTGGCAGGTCTGACGCGCCACGAGGAACAGCCCGGCGAGGGCAGCGACGCCGGCGAAGGCGAGGGAGGTGCTCGCCACGCAAGTGAGCACGGCCGCTCCGCCGGCCGCGAGAGCGCCGAAGGCAAGGGCCCGGCGCGGCCGAAGCCAAGCGCCAGCCAGCGCGACCAGCAGGGCCCCGGCCAGCTGCGCGCTGGCCGAGATCGCCGTCAGACGGCCGGCGCCCTCCGGTGGCAGGCTGCGCACGTCGAAGGCCATGTCGCCGTAGTAGGCCAGCACGACGAAACCCGTGACGGCGAGCAGGTCCACGACCACGAAGCGTCGCAGATCCGGCAGGCGCCGCAGGGCGCCGAGCAGCCCACCCAGATGCGCACGCAGGGAGGGTCGAGGCAACGCGCGCCCCTCCGGCTCCACCACCCACAGGAACGGCAGCGCGCCGAGCATGGCCATGCCGGCGGCCACGCCCCACAGCCAGGTCCACTGGTCGTGCGGGTCCCAGGTCGAACGCAGCACGGCCTCGGCCGCGAACCCGCCAATCACGCCGCCGATGCGGTTGAGGGCGAACACCAGCCCGAGCACGCGCGCGCGCTGGCCCTCCGGGAACAGGGCGCCGATCAAGGCCATCCAGGCCGGCATCAGGAAGCCGAGCGAGAGCGCGAAGAGGCCGTAGCCCACGAGCGCTCCGAGCTGCGACGTCTCGCTCTCGGCGTCGCCCAGCGCCCGGGCGAGCAGGATCACGGGCAGGTAGAGCGCGCCGGTGACGAGGTGCCCCACGACCACGAAGGCACGCTTGCGCGCCAGCCCCTGCACGAACCACGAGGTGAGCAGCATGGCACCGGCGCTGGCCAGCGCGCCCACCATCGTCCACGCTCCCAGGAACCACTCGCCGCCGCAGAGGTAGCCGCGGAACGCCGCCGGGATCGGCGACTCGATCGTCAGGGCGCTCCCGAACCCCCACACGATCTCCGGCAGGGTCACGGCGAGCAGGTTGCGAATCAGGGTGCGGCGGGGGCTCGTCAACATCACAGGTCGCAGGGGGTCGCAGGGGGCGCAGGGTAGCCGCGCCACCCACCGAGCGACGCTCACCCCCTCATCGTCCGGTCCTCCTCTCGCTCGCCCACCGGCCGTGGCCCGTGCTTTTCTAGGCCCCTCTCCCTGCGGCGCTACCCTCCCCCCGTCCACCGCCGCGGGGTGGAGAAGTGGTATCTCGTCAGGCTCATAACCTGGAGGTCGCGGGTTCGACTCCCGCCCCCGCTACCAGAACGGCCTCGGCCGCAACGGCCGAGGCCGTCTGCATAGGGTGACTCCCGTAAGGTGGAAGCCGGCGCAGTCGAGGCCGATGGAGGGGAGGTCGCGGTGGGGCTCCCCGGGGCGAGTCCTGCCCCGACCGGGCGGCCCCCGGCGATCTCGCGCGCGGAGCGGCGGTCGCCTCTCGCTGCCCACCCGTCGCATCCGCCCGTATCCTCCGTTC
>JANOFW010000477.1:0-23686 GCA_031413835.1 Planctomycetia bacterium | reverse complement strand
CGCCACCCGCCGGTCTCCGCGCCGCGCTGCTCGAGGAACTGCTTGAAGCGCAGGAGGTCGCCCTCCACGCGTCGTGCCACGGCGCCCAGGGCGTCGCCCAGGAGCTCGAAGAAGCCCTCGGGCGCAAACTCGAGCGTGAGGTCGATGCGCGTGCTGTAGGGGCCCAGCGGGGTGAATCGGACCGTGCCAGAGTTCTCCGCGCCGCTGGTGGAGCGCCAGGAGATCACGGCGTCCGGGCGCTGCTCGACGATCTCGGCGTCCCACTCGACCTTCCTGGGCCCCACGTGCGCTCGCCAATGCAGGTGCTTCGCATCCACCTGCTTCACGGCGTCGATCCCGTCCATGAAGTTCGGGAACTCCTCGAACTGGGTCCACTGGTTGTAGACCGCTGTGGCGGGCGCAGCGACGTCGATGCCGCACCCGATCGTTGTACGAACCATGGAGGCTCCGTGGGGCAGGGATGGCAGCGCGCTGGGGCGGCGACGCCGGGCCAGGGAGGGGGCTGTCCGGTTGGATGCGCTCCATGCCGTGGAGGGCCGTTGCCGGGGGTGCCCCGCGGCCCGTGCCGTCGGGGGGGCCTCGCGGGTCCTCGCCTTGCTCTCGAGCAGGGGGGGGCCGCGGCGCGCCTGCAACCGGCGTACGGTGGCGCCAGGCCCGCCCCCGGCGCCCCCCAGCCAGTGTTCCCCGCCCGCGTGCCCCTTCGTCGGCATCCAAGGTGAGCAGGCCGCTCTCACTTCGCTGCGCAGACCACTTGAGGAGGTCCCAGCCAGCGAGGCAGTCAGGGTCCACGGCGGTCGTGGGCGGAGGGGTCGATCCGGTGAGCACGTTGCAGCCCCACTTGACACCCGGCGACCCGGGGGCCATCACAGGGGCAGTGCCGCCGCTCCCGAATCCCCCGCGCCCCGCCGTGCCCCCGCCGGACACCCGTGCGGCAGAGGTCGAGCTCGTGGCGCGCCTCAAGGCGGGCGATCGGTACGCGTTCGCCCACGTGGTCGAGACCTACGGGGCCCGCATGCTCGCCGTCGTGCGGCGCTATCTGCCCATGGAGTGGGACGCCGAGGACGCGCTGCAGGATGCGTTCCTGAGCGCGTGGCGCTTCATCGGCTCCTTCCAGGGCGACAGCCGCCTCTCCACCTGGCTCCACCGCATCGCGGTGAACGCTGCCTTGATGCGGATCCGTGCGCGGAGTCGTCGTCCGGAGGTGCTCGCCGGCGACACCCTGGTCGAGGAGCACCTCGACCGCACGGTGCGCATCCCGTCCGACCTCGGAGTGGACGATCTGCTGGCGCGTGCTGAGGTGCGCCAGCGGATCCAGGGCTCCCTGGCGGACCTTTGCGAAGAAGATCGCGCCGTGGTGCGCCTGCGCGACATCGAAGGCATGGGCCTGCAAGCGATCGGCGAGCTCCTTGACGTCTGCCAGACGACGGTCAAGACGCGCCTGCACCGGGGTCGCAAGGCGCTCAAGTCGCGTTTGGCCGGGTGGATTGGAGCCGGTAGATGAGCTGTCTGCGTTTTGACCAGCTGCTTCAGGCCTCGTCCGTCCGCGACTTGGAAGGGACGGAGCCGGCCGAGTTCGAAGGGCACCTCGTGACCTGCGCCCCCTGTGCGGAGCACCTCCGCGGCTACGTGCTCACCACGCGGCTGCTGCAGGGGATGAAGGCCCACGAAGACGCCGAGGCCGTCCCGCCGCTGCGCGCGGACCTGGTCGAGCGCATCCTGGCTGCCTGCACGGCCGAGGCGCGGCGCCGTCACGAGACCGCCTGAGACCAGGCTGGGGCGGAGGGGCCCTAGGTCTCGTCGATGCACTGCTCCAACTGGCGCTGGGAGCCCTGGTACGCGGCCTCCTCGGCGGCCGTCCGCAGCGCCTCGAGCTGTCCCTCGCCCCACGGGCGCGGCACCAGCAGCAGCCGCGGCACGCTCCTGCTGCGCTCCGAGGCTCGCAGGTGCTGCAGGAACGAGAACACGTCCATCCCCTGGATGAAGGGGGAGAGCAGGATGGCCGCGGGCGGCTGCTCGGCGCAGGCCTTGAGCGCGCCGTGGGCATCCACCTCGGGCACGGCGGCGTAGTCCAGGACCTCGAGCGTGCGGCAGATGGACTTGCACGCCCCGATGTCGCCGTCCACCACCAGGATGCGGCTGCCGTGGCCCGGCGGCACGTGGGCGCGCTCGAGGGCCGCGAACAGGCGGTCACCTGGGACGGGGCGCGGCAGCAGGTCGGCCGCCACGATGCCTACGACACCGCTGCCGGGGGCGCCGATCGTGGCGATGAGGCGGGAAGCATCGCGGCTCAAGCCCTCGGCGCGCAGCCGAGCCACGAAGTCGGTCGGCGGCATCGCCTCCAGCAGCAGATCGACCGTGACGACGTCGCAGCGTCGCTCCCGGGCGATGTGCAGGGCCTCGTCGGCACCGGCGGCCGGGATCACCTCGTGGTGCGTCCGGCCCAGCGTCCAGCACAGGCTCGCGCGCGTCGCCAGGTTCTCCGAGACGACCAGCACGCGGCGCGGAGTGGCCTCGACCCCGACCTGCTCTGGGCGGTCGTGGGGGGCGCGCGGCAGCACCACGAACACGACCGAGCCACGACCGGGAGCGCTGTGGACGCCGACCCGCCCACCGAGGGCCTCCACCATGTGCTTGGTGGCAGGAAGTCCCAGAGCCCGCTCCTCCTCCGCCCCGCCGGCGGCGGGGGCGAAGAAGAGCGCCGCCGCCTCCCCCTGGGACAGCCCGATCCCCGAGTCCTCCACTTCCAGACGGAAGTCCGCGGAGCCCTCCGGGAGCGCACGCAGGGTCACGCGTCCACGCTCGCGTGAAGCCCACACCCCGTAGGCCAGCAGGTTGGAAGCCACCTGGGCCAGCACCGCGGCGTCCACTGTCACATCGGCGAGCTCCGGGTCCACGTCGATCTCGATGCGCACCCGTCGATCGGCGGCCTGCTCGCGAACCAGGTCGCGCGCCCCGACGGCGACGTGCATCAGGTCCACGGGAAGGCGCGCAGCAGCCAGCTGCTCGGCCATCCCCGCGCCCGTGCTGCTCAGCGCGTGCACCGCCCGCGCCAGCTGCTCGGCCGCGCTCAGGATCGTCGCGACCTCCAGGGTAGGGCCCGATCCAGCCCGTTCCCGCACCCGGCCTACGGCCGTGCGCAGCGACTCGAACGGCGTCTCAAGCGTGTTGACGATCTGGCGAATCAGGTCGGCGTGCTCCCGGGCGGAGTCGATCACCTTGCGGTTGGCCTGCTCGAGGGCGACGCTGCGCCCTCGCAGCGCCTCCAGGCGACGGTGCTGCGTGATGTCGTGCGTGACGACGCTGATCTCCGTGGCAGCTCCCTTGTCGTCGCGCGCGCAGGTGTAGTTGATGGCAGCCCAGAACGAGGAGCCGTCCTTGCGCCTGCGCAGGCACTCGAAGTCGCAGCGACCCTCGTCGATGGCCAGCCGCAGCATGCGCGAGGGGAGGTCGCTGCGGTCCGTCTCCGCGGTGAACATCTGCTCGAGGGCGTGGCCCAGGATCTCGTACTCGGCGAAGCCGTACAACCGCTCCGCACCCCTGTTCCAGCTGATGATCCGCCCCTCCGGGTCCAGCGCGTGCAGAGAGTAGTCTCCCACGCCCTCGAGCAGCCGGCGGTGACGCCCCGCCGTCACTTCCAACGCAGCGGCCGTCAGAAGCAGCTCGGTCACATCGCGCGCCACGAGGCGCACTTGGAGGAGCTCGCCCGACGTGCCCCAGACGGCGGTGGACAGGAGCTCGACCGACCTCCACGTCCCATCACGAGACTTCAGTCGCGCCGATGCCTTGATCCCGGCCTCGTTGGGGCGGGCCTCCAACAGCCGGGACCACAGCGCTCGGCCCTCATCCTTGTCCATGAAGTCGGCCCACGGCCTGCCTACGAACTCCTCGCGCCCGTAGCCCAGCATCTCCAGCTGGCCTCGGTTCGTGCGCTGGATCAGGCCAGCTACGCTGAGCACGTTGATCCCCAGCGGAGCATTGTCCGCCAGGTCGGCCAGCTCGCGCTTGGTGCGCTGCAGGGCGTTGAACGTGTCCTGGCGGCCGGCGAACTCGCCCAGCAGCCGGCCCACCACGAGCGCTCCGCGGCGCAGCTCCGCGTCGGCGCGGAACGGGGCACGGCGGACGAGCTCGAGGATCCCCCAGACCCTGTCGCCGCCGATCAGCGGGATGGCCAGCCAGCCGGCGATGCCGTCTGACGCGCGAACGACCGCCTCGTCGCCCTCCTTCCCAGCGGGCACGTCGTCGAGCACCGCCGGCAGCTTGGTCTCCCAGGCCCGCCCCGCCACGTCGCGCCCGCGCTCCCAGCGGCGCGGTGTCCCCTGGACCTCGTAGGTCGCGACTCGTCCAGGCTGCGCCCTCCAGGAGGCAACGAGGTGAACGCTGGGCTCCTTGCTTCCGGCGATGCCCACGAGGGACCCCGCGTCGCACTCCAGAACCTCGCCCAGCAGCCGGAGTGCGCCATCGGCGGCGTCATGAAGGCTGCTGGGCGCCCGGATCAACTCCGAGACCGCCGCGACTGCCGCCATCCAGTCGAGATCGCTCGGATCTGGCGCGCTCCGGGCGGCAGGTTGGCGCGGTGCCTTCACGTGCACCCTCGGGATCCTCGACGGCTGCACATCGTGCGCCGAGGAAGTCGGGCATGTCGGGGTCCGTAGTCCAACGCCTGAACGATACGCCACGTGACGCGGGCCGTCCATCGCAGGCGCCCCTGGCATCCAACGAAGCGTCGTTCGGGCGCACCCTGGGCTAGTTGCGGCATGTCGCCGCCCAGCCGTGTCCCCCGCACCCCCTGTCCCCCGCACCCCATGTCCCCCGCACCCCCTGGAGCCGAGCTCATGAATCGTACTGCCCTCAGCCTGTTGGCGCTCTGCGTCGGAATCCTCACGCTCGCCGCTCCCGCCCAGGCCGATGGCTGGCGCTGGCCCTGGGAGCGCAAGGGGTGCAACCCCTGTCCGCCCGCTCCTTGCACCCCGGCATGCGCCCCGGCATGCGCCCCGGTGGTCTGCGAGGCTCCGCTGCCGCCGCCGTGCGTCTGCCAGACCCTCCCGGCGCGTTGCGAGATCGTCACGCGGACCGTGGAGTGTCCGGCGGTGACGTGCCAGGTCCGCGTGCCCACCTACGAGAACGTGGAGATCCCTCTCTACGAGACGAAGTGCACGCCTGAGTACCGCGAGGTCGAGGTGCCGGTCTACGCGTGCCGAGCTGTCCCGGTCTACGCGCAGCGTTGCGTCCCGCAGTACGAGAGCTTCGAGGTGCCGATCATGCGCACTCGCAGCGTGCCCGTCACCACCACCCGCAAGGTCGCGCGCTACGAAGACGTCGAGGTCCCCTGCATGGCCTGCCGCCAGGTGCCGATCACGCAGGAGGTCTGCGACCCCTGCACCGGCGAGACGCGCACGGTGGCCTGCGGCTGCCGCAGCGAGACCTACCAGAACGGCACGCGGACCGAGCGTCGGCTCGCCGGCTACGACGACGTGGAGGTCCAGTGCGGCACACGCTGCGAGCGCTACCAGGACGGCACGCAGACGCGTCAGCGTCTCGCGGGCTACACGACCGAGCAGGTCCAGTGCGGCACGCGCCAGGAGCGCTACCAGGACGGCACGCGCACCGAGAAGGTGTTCGCGGGCAACCGGACCGAGACGGTCGCGGCGGGCGTGCGCACCGAGCGGCGCTGCACCGGCTGCACGCTGGAGGAGCGGGTCATCCGCCCGGCGCGCACCGACCTGGTCACCGAGCGGGTCGTGATCCCCGCGCGGCGTGTGACGGTGGCCGTCGGCGCTCCGGTCGAGCAGGTCGAGCCGCTCCCCGGCACGACCGAGGTCCTCTCGCAGTCTGAGTACGACCGCGAGCTGACCCAGCCCGCTGGTCGCTAGCCTTCCGTAGCTGAGCCGCTTGTTGAAGGCCGCGCTCCGGGGTTCGCCCCGGAGCGCGGCGCTCTCATGTCAGGGCCTGCGCGCGCGTGGGCGCGCCGGACGCTCTGATAGCGTGGGTCCATGGCCATGCTGCTGGACCTGAGCCGACGCGTGCTGTGTCCGGAGGTGATGGACGACCCGGGGCTCGATCCGGAGCGCCACGCCCGGGCGCTGCGCGGGCTGGCACGCATCAACGCTTGGAGCGGCAGCGCGCGCATCCTGTGGAGCGCCGTCGCGCCGTGCGCCCCGTCGGGCGCGGCGACAGTGCTGCGTATCCTCGACGTGGCGAGCGGCGCGGGCGACGTGCCGATGCGGCTGTGGCGCAAGGCGCGGCGCGCCGGCCGGGACGTGGAGCTCCTGGGCTGCGACCTGAGCCCGATGGCGGTCGCGTTCGCTCGGCAGCGCGCCGCGGAGGCGGGTGCCAGGGTCGAGTTCCAGCGTTGCGATGTACTCGAGGAGAGCCTGCCCGAGGGCTACGACGTGGTCACGTGCTCCCTCTTCCTGCATCATCTGGAGGACGGGCAGGCCGTGGAGCTCCTGCGTCGGGTGGCAGCGGCAGCCCGGCGCCTCGTGCTCGTGAGCGATCTGAACCGCACTCGTGCCGGTCTCGCCATGGCCTGGCTCGGCACGCGTCTCCTGTCGCGCAGCGACGTGGTCCACGTGGACGGCCCGCGCTCGGTCAAGCGGGCCTTCACCCCTGCCGAGGCGCTCGGCCTGGCGGAGCGGGCGGGGCTGCATGGCGCCACGGTGGTGCGGCGCTGGCCCTGCCGGTGGTTGCTGCGTTGGGCGCACCCATGAGCGCGCCGTACGACGCGCTCGTGATCGGCGCAGGGCCCGCCGGATCGGCGACGGCGCTGCTGCTCGCCCGCGCGGGCTGGTCGGTGCTGGTGGTCGAGCGCCAGCGCTTCCCGCGGCGCAAGGTGTGCGGCGAGTATCTCTCGGGGACGAACCTGCCGCTGCTCGAGCGCTTGGGGGTGGGGGAGGTGTTCCGCGAGCAAGCCGGGCCCGAGGTCACGCGCGTGGGTCTGTTCGCCGGCGACGCCACGCCGACTGCCGCGCTCCCCAGACCGGCGGCAGGCTGGGGCCGGGCCCTCTCGCGCGAGCGCCTCGACACGCTGCTGCTCGGCAGCGCGGCCCAGGCCGGTGCCCAGGTGCGCCAAGCGAGCTCGGTGGCCTCGGTCGCTGCGACGCCGGAGGGCTTCCTCTGCCGACTGGAGGGATCCGCCGCCACGGCGCCCACGGAGGTCGAGGCGCGCCTGGTGGTGGCCGCGCATGGCTCGTGGGAGGCCGGCACGCTGCCGAGCCAGGCGGCGCGGCCGCCGGCGCAGGCGGGGGAGCTGCTGGCCTTCAAGGCTCACTTCCGGGGCACGCGCCTTGCGGACGGTCTCATGCCGCTGCTGGCGTTCCCGGGCGGCTACGGCGGGATGGTCCACACCGACGACGGTCGGGTGAGCCTCTCCTGCTGCGTGCGTCGCGCTGCGCTCACACGCCTGCGCGTTGACTTGCCTGGCGAGGCGGGTGACGCCGTGCTGGCGCACATCCTCGCCTCCTGCCGGGGGGCGCGGGGGGCGCTGGCGAGCGCCACGCGAGACGGCGCGTGGCTCGCGGCCGGCCCCATCCGACCCGGCGTCCGCGTGCGTGCCGCCGGCCCTCCAGGGCTGCTCCGGGTCGGCAACGCCGCAGGCGAGGCCCACCCGGTCGTGGCCGAAGGGATCAGCATGGCGCTCCAGGGGGCGTGGCTCCTCGCGGAGCGGCTCATGTCCTGGCGCGAGCACGGGAGTCGCAGGCCTGGGCTGCGCGCCCTGGGCCGCGACTACGCACGTCTGTGGCAGCGGCACTTCGCAGCGCGCGTGAGGATCTCCGCGGCCATCGCGCGTTGGGCCATGGCACCTCGCGCGTTGGCGGCCAGCCTGCCCGTGGTGCGCGGGTTCCCCGGCCTCTTGACGCTCGGCGCGCGCTGGAGCGGCAAGACGGCCCTCGTCGTCGGGTAACATACGCGCCACGATCTCTGGAGCCTTTGCGCATGAGCCTCGCCATCTTGAGCATCGGCACGGCGGTCCCGGCGACCGCCGTCACCGAGGCGGAGGCCTTGGCCGTGGCCCGCGCGCTGTGCGGCTCCAGCAAGCGGGCCGAATGGCTCCCCGCGATCTACGCGGGCGCCGAGATCAGCACGCGCCACATGTCCTTCACGCGCGAGGTCCTCGACGACGTGGTGGCGGGATCGACAGGCTCAGGCTCGATCTTCCTGCCCAGCGGGGCGCCCGACGACCACGGACCTAGCACCGCGCAGCGCATGGAGCACTACGCGCAGCACGCCGCCCCGCTCGCGCTGCGCGCCGCGCAGCAGGCCCTCGAGCGCTCGGGCCTGGCACCCGCCGACATCACGCACCTCGTGACCGTCTCCTGCACGGGCTTCTACGCGCCCGGCGTGGACGTGGCCCTGATCCAGTCCCTGGGACTCTCCCCGACCACGCAGCGCACCCACGTGGGATTCATGGGCTGCCATGCGGCCCTCAACGGGTTGCGCGTCGCGCGGGCCTTCGGCGAGGCCGAAGCGGGCGCTCGCGTGCTGCTGTGCGCCGTGGAGCTCTGCAGCCTCCACTACCACTACGGCTGGGACCCGCAGAAGGTCGTCGCGAACTCGCTCTTCGCCGATGGCGCGGCGGCGCTCGTGGGCGTGCCCGCCGCGTGCGCCCCGCCCGAGGCCTGGAGGCTGACCGCCTCCGGCTCCTGCCTGGTCCCCGACTCCGCCTCCGCCATGACCTGGACCATCGGCGAGCACGGCTTCGCCATGACGCTCTCCAAACAGGTCCCCGCCTTGATCGGACGGCACCTCAAGCCCTGGCTCTCGACCTGGCTCCTGGCCCGGGGCTTCGATCTGAGCGACGTCCGCTCCTGGGCGGTCCACCCCGGCGGCCCGCGCATCCTGAAGGCCGTGGAGGAGGCTCTCGACCTCGATGCTTCCGCCACCGCGGCCTCGCGCGAGACGCTGTCCGAGAACGGGAACATGTCGTCCCCGACCCTGCTCTTCATCCTCGAGCGCCTCGCGCGGCGCAACGCGCCCCGCCCCTGCGTCGCGCTCGGCTTCGGCCCCGGCTTGAACGTCGAGGCGGCGCTGTTCTGCTGAGCGCTCCTGCGCCACCCAGGCGCGTGCGTGAGCCGGTGCGCCGCCCCGTTCGCGAGCGGGCACGGCAGCCGCGGGCGTGGCGCCGCGGTCCTCGGGTCGTCGCGCACACGCCGGGCGGCACTGCATTCGCGGTGTGTACGCCATGACCCAATCCAACGCTCCCACGTCCCCCCTCCTGGCCGCACCCGGAGCGCTCACCGCAGCCGAACGCGCCGTTTCGGCATGCCATCGGGACCGATGTCGCGGCGCGCGCCGTCTCCCCGCCTTGGCCTTCGCCGTGCTGATCGTCCTTGCAGGCGGCAGCAACGCGGGCTACGCGCAGGACGGCGAGCTCGTGGCCGCGATCACCAGGACCGGCTACGGCGGACATCCCTACGGCTGGGCTGCGCCCAGCTGCTGAGGCCAGAGCGGGACGTGGTTCACGTCCATCCAAGGGCGACGCTTCACCTGGAGTGGGCCCTCGACGGCCTCCGTGCCGGAGATCCGCGCCGGCATGCGCCTGCCCACGAGACGCTAACGTCGCGCGGAAGCGTCCGCGGGGGACACGTACGCCTCCGTCCCCCGGGCCCCCCAGCGCACGTAGAGTGACGGGATGGCACGCACCGGCAAGCAGGCAGCGAAGGACGAGGTGCGCGCGGCCCTGGATCGCGCGCTCGACCTCCTGCGCGAGGATCCTGCGCGCCTGCGGCGCCTGCTGCGCGCGACGGGGACCTTGGCCGATGACCTGGCGTCCGTGCTCGAGGACGCCGGCGATGCCGACCTGGCGAAGCGCGTGGGCCGCACGGCGAAGATGCTGCGCGGCGGCGCGCTGCTCCCCGCCGCGCTCTCCATCCCCCTGCTGCGCAAGGCGCTGGAGAAGCTGGCAGCGGCGGCCTCGTGATCGCTGGCGTGCCCGTGCCACGGCGGCGGGCCCTGGATTCGTCGCCCGGCCGCTTCGCCCGGCTCCGGGCGCCTCCGGCGGCATCCAACCCGCTGCGCCGCGTCCCTCATCTCCGGAGAATGCCCATGCGCTCGTCCCTCCTGCTCGCCCTCGGCTCCTACGTGGCGCTGGGCACGCTGTTCCTCGTCAGCGGCTGCGGCCGTGAGACCGGCTCCTCGATCCAGTCCGCGACGCCCAAGTCGGTCGATCGGCTCAACAGCCTGGCCCGTGGCGAGCTGGCGGCGCTCGAGACCTACCGTCAGGCGATCGCCAAGGAGGGCTCGGCCGCCCTCCGGCTGGGCGACCTGCGCCGCGAGCACGAGGAGGCCAGCACCCAGCTCGCGGCCCGTGTCCGTTCGCTCGGCGGGACGCCTCCCACCAGCGCCGGCGCGTGGGGCGATTTCGCCAAGGCGCTCGAGGGCACGGCGAAGATCTTCGGCAACGACGCTGCGATGGGCGCCCTGCGCGCCGGGGAAGAGCAAGGGACGCGCTCCTACGAGAGCGCTCTCGAAGACGCCGATCTGGATGCCGGCTCCAAGGACCTGATCCGCAACACCCTGCTGCCGCGCCAGCGCACGCACGCCGCTGCCGTCCAGGTCCTCATCGACGCCCCCGCCGGCCCCCCTGCCACCGCGCCGGGTCGCTGAGGGACTTGCCGGATCTGCTCAGGTCCGGGGTCGGCCCTGGCCTGACGGCCTCGACCAGGCGTGCGCTCGTCGCCAGGCGCTCCGCCTCGCCGCGACCGGGCGTCCCGGGGCCGGCATCCAAACTGGGCCCACCGCTGCCCTCGGAGTCCACGATGACCACGCGCCCCACGCTCCTTCTCGCGGCCGCCGCGTCCCTCCTCGCCCTCTCGCTTGGATCGTTGGCTTCGCCCCGCCGGGCCGCCGCGGAGGCCGAGATCGATGTCTCGGTCTTCTACGGCGCGCTCGCGCCCTACGGCGAGTGGATCCAGGTCCAGCCCTACGGCTGGGCCTGGGTGCCCGAGAACGTGGACTACGGCTGGCGCCCCTACACCGTCGGGCAGTGGGTCTGGGTCGAGCCCTACGGCTGGACCTGGGCCTCCGAGGAGCCGTGGGGCTGGGCGACCTACCACTACGGACGCTGGACCTACGTCGAGGACTACGGCTGGGCCTGGGTGCCCGGCACGACGTGGGGGCCGGCCTGGGTCGCCTTCCGCTACGGTGACCCGTGGGTCGGCTGGGCACCTCTGCCGCCGGGGGCCAACTGGCGCTTCGACGCCGGCCTCGACCTCGCGGGCCTCAACCTGGACGTGAGCATCGGGAGCTTCGCGTGGAGCTTCGTGTCGCTGCGCTTCTTCGCCGAGCCGAACCTGCGCTCGCGCTACGTCGCAACCACCCACAACCACTACCTCGTCGAGCGCACGCAGTGGTCCACCCGCTACGCGACGGTGGAGGGAGGCGTGTCGAACCGCGGCGTCGACGTCGTGGCCGTCGAGAGGGCGCGCCGGGCGCCGGTTCCCCGGCGCCGCTTGCGTGAGGCCCAGGCGCCTCTGAGCGGCTCCGGCGTGCGCGTCGAGGGCGATGCCGTGGACTTCTACCGGCCGCGCATCGCGCCGAAGGCGCCCGTCCTTGCTCCGGTGCCGCGGGTTCGCGGCGCGGGTCCCGGGACGCCGCCGCGCGTCGGCCTCGACGCCTGGACCGCCCAGCGTCAAGCGGCGCTCAAGGCCCATCTCGAGGCGCAGCGCAAGGCTCTCGAGGAGCGGGACGCCGTGGACGCAGAGCCTGTCGAGGTGCAGCCGCGCCGAGCGCCCGACGACACCGCCAAGCGCCGCGAAGCGGCCCTCAAGGCCCTCGAGGACGAGCAGAAGCGGCTCGAGGCCCTCATCGACCGCCAGCGCAAGCGCCGCGAGCGAGAGGTGGAGCCGGCGGAGCCCGCGCCCGCGCCGTTGCCGCCCAAGGCGGACGACAGTCCCAGCAAGAAGGGCAAGGGCCACGGCAAGAAGGACAAGGACGGCGCGGACGGCACGCCCTAGGCCCTTGCGGCTCCGCTCGGGGACGGGATCGCACGCCCGCCAGGCAACGACCCGTCCGCGCTACGGCTCGTTGCGTGACCAGACGCCGAGTCCGATCATCACGATCACCCCGCCCAGCCCGAACGCCAGCCCTCCGAGCGCGTCATGGGCCCTGAAGCGCCAGGCCGAGAGCAAGAACCCGCCGACGCAGGGCAGCAGCGGGAGCAGATCCCGTGCGTTGAAGCTGGTGGGCTGGCTCACGCACCACCTCGGCTTTCGCGCGTTGCCTGCCGCAGGCCTGAGGCGCTGGAGCCCGTAGGGCCCGCCCCGGACGGAGCGCTGGACAGAATCGAAAACGAGGGTTGGTGAGGCACGCCCACCTCCAGAAGGAGGAGGACGGCGGCCCGACCGTCCAAGACACCTGTGCCGGCGAGCGCCGGCACACCCAGGTGAAGACTCTATCCGACGCCGATCGGCTCGCGCGCGGATTCTGGTCCGGGGCGTGCGCCGACGGGCTGGCTCAGTACCGGACGCCGTGGAAGATGATGCTGCCCGTGAAGTCCATCGTCGTGGTGCCCATCGGGTGGCTGAACGTGAGCTGATCGACCCTGATCTCGATGCGGGTGAGGGTGAAGCCGGTGAGGTCCGGGTTCGGAACGCCGGGGAGCAGCCCCTCGAGGTTCGACGACTCGGGGCCGATCGTCTCGCCTCCACCGGCCGCAGACTGGGTACGCACGCTGATCAGGTCGTCGATCCCGTTGGTGAGCACGGCGGCCAGCGCCAGGAACTGCGCATCGTCCGAGGGGCCGATGCTCACGGAGGTCCCCGAGTCAGCCGCCGTCAGCGGGCGCCCATCGCCGACAAGAGTCAGCACGTCGCCGTCCTTGCGGATCAGGACGAAGATCTCATCGAAGACCCCCGGGAACCCAGAGCCCGACGTTCCCACCAGATGCCGGGCCAGCGGCTCCTCGACCCCCGGGCCCCCTCCACCTCCGCACGACGCGAGCAGCAGGGTCGAGAAGAGACCCGAGCACAGCCACCGTACCGTTCGCATAACGCGATCCTCCAACACGCGGCCCCTCGCGCGTGTCACATCGTTCTACGAACAGGGCGCGGAGCAGCCTACCCGATCCAGGGCGCCCCAGGCTCGGTCTATCGACGGACCCCGACCGTCACCAGGTAGTCGCGCGCCATGGCCACGCCCAGCTCCGACCGGAAGCCGTCGTGGTAGGCGGCGAAGTCGCGCATCAGATCGCGGCGGCGCTCGGCGTCGAGCGACGCCGCCAGCATCTTCGTCGGTCCGTAGCACGTGACGAACAGGTCCCACACCGCCTGCCCGCTCGGCTCGCGCAGCACCGTCGTGCCGCTCTCGAAGCGCAGATCGAACGTCGAGCCCAGCAGCTGCCGCACCCGCTCGGTGCTGCCCCACGCGAAGGGCGACGGCGGCGAGGGGGCCGGCGGAGCTGCCATGTAGGCCTTCATGGTCTTGAACATGCCGAACACCGTGCCGTCCGGGGCCCAGGTGGTCAGCGCGAGCCGGCCGCCCTTGCGGCACACGCGTGCGAGCTCGGCGGCTGCTGTCTCCGGCCTGCTGCAGAACATGACGCCGAAGGTCGAGATGACGGCGTCAAAGGACTGGTCGGCGTACGGCAGCGCCTCGGCATCGCCGACATCGAAGCCGATGTCGAGGCGCGCCTGGGCCGCGCAGGCCTTGGCACCTTCGATGAGGTCGGCGTGCAGGTCGAGAGCGGTCACACGGGCGCCGCGCGCGGCGACCAGCCGGGCGGCCCAGCCGGTGCCGGTGGCGACGTCGAGTACGCGCTCGCCAGGCAGCGGAGCGAGGCGCCCTACGCCGTGCTCGATCGCATCGGCGATGCTGCGACTGATGCGGTCGTAGCTCGGGCCGCCGGAGCCCCAGGTGGCGGCGGCTTTCAGGTTGTGCGCCAGGATCGCCTGGGGCGCAGGGGGTTGCGGGCTAGCGGCGCGATCCATGGGGCCGGGCATCGTCACCTCCGATCGGCTACACGCGTCTGCCCAAGAGTATCCCTCCTTGATCCGTCCGCCGAGCGGTGCTCCTGGGCCCCCGCGCTACCATCCCCCGTGCCTCCAGGCGCCGGTCGTCCGCAACGGCAGGCGCTCCAGCGCCCGGTCGAGACGCCACCCTCTGCTGCCGAGTCCAACCCCGTGCGCCCTCCCCATTCCCGTGCTGCGCTCGGCCCCTGCTGCGCGAGCGCATCGGCGTCGGAGCGGATCACGTGAGCTGCCCTGACGAGGGAGACGCGCCGCCGGCGCGGGCGTTCACCCACGAGGGCGACGTGGAGCGCGCCGAGACCCTCCCGGGCGGGGTCTACGGCGACCCCTCCCTGCACGAGCGCCTGCTCGAGGAGGTGTTCGCCAGGGCCTGGCAGCCGCTTTCCCCCGGGGCGCAGGCGGTGCGCCCCGGCCGCGCCGAGCCGTTCGTCTGGCTGGAGGGCAGCTGCTCGGAGCCGCTGCTGGCCTCACGTGACCCCGAGGGGGCGCTCCACGTGCTCAGCAACGTGTGCACACATCGGGGCCACGAGGTGCTGCAGGGCCCCGCCGACTCCGCCCGGCTGCGCTGCCGCTACCACGGCCGCAGCTTCGGCTGCGACGGACGCCTGGTGGGCGCGCCGGGCTTCGAGGGCGCCTGCGACTTCCCCCGGGCACGCGACGATCTGCCGCGCTTGCGCACGCAGGGCTGGGGCCCCCTCACGTTCTGCGCGCTGCCGCAGGCCCCGCCCTTCGCCGAGCGCCACGGCCCGGCCCTGGCGCGGATCGCGCACCTGCCGTCGCTCGCCGAGGCCGTGTTCGACCCCGCGCGCTCGTGGTCCCACGAGATCGAGGCCTCCTGGATCGCCTACGTGGACAACTACCTTGAGGGGTTCCACATCCCCTTCGTGCACGGGGGCCTGAACGCTGCCGTCGACTGGGACGCCTACCGGGTGGAGGTCCTGCCCTCCGCCGTGCTCCAGATCGCGCTGCCCAGGAGCGGCGGACAGGCGTTCAGCGAGCCCGATCCGCACCTGGGCGGGCGAGCTTCGGCGGCCCACTACCTCTGGCTCTGGCCCAACCTGATGCTCAACGTCTACCCCTGGGGCCTCTCGCTCAACGTCGTTGAGCCCCTGGGTCCGCGGCGCACCCGCGTCGTCTTCCGCGGCTACGTGCGCGACGCGGCCCTGCTGGAGCAGGGTGCGGGCTCGGGCCTAAGCGCCGTCGAGCACGAGGACGAAGCCGTGGTCGAGAGCGTGCAGCGCGGAGTGCGCTCGCGGCTCTACGGTCGCGGCCGCTACGCGCCCCGTCACGAGCAGGGCGTACACGCCTTCCATGCGTTGCTGGCTCGGATCTGAGATCCGACCGAGCGATGCCGGACCGCACGGCCCGCATCCCCGCCGCCACGCGCGGGCCGTGCGGTTGAGCGCCCGCCTCCCCTCACGCGCCCGACCGCGCCTCGCGCGAGGTCCCGGATCGAGCACACGGGGGTCCTGCGCAGCCGGCGGAGCAGCCGCCCTCGGGGGGCGAAGTACCAGGCCAGGACGCCGGCCAGGGCGATCACGACCAGCATGCGGTCGCGCGCTCCAGGGGGCCCGGGGGAGGGTCGTGCCACGGCCCGCTCCAGGCCAGGGCCGCTGTGTTGGACTCCCCTCTCGTCCCCGCCCTGCGCCACTCCTGTCGCCGTCACGTCCAATCGGATGAACATTCCGATGGAGCATCCTCCACGCACGTGCGAGGAGGGTCTTGACGGCATGACACGGCGAGGCGTAGCGTCCGGGCAGGAGGGGCGCGAGGTGCGCTCCTCCAACCGCAGGATGTCCCATGCAAGGTGATGGAGCCTCCTGCTCCAAGGAGTGTTGAAGATGAGAATCAATCGATCAAGTGCTTGGCTGCTCGTCGCCGGACTGGCCTGCGCCGCGGCGTTGGTGTCCCTGGCCCCGGCCTGGGCCGGGGGCAACGGGAAGGAACAGAAGGGCGAGGGCAAGTACGCCAATCTCACCGCGCTGTGGTGGGAGTGGATCCTCGAGGCCCCGACGATGGACGTGGGCACCAACAACACGAACCCGGTGCTCGACAACAACGGCGACTATGCCACCTACGGGCAGGAGGACGGGCAAGGCCCGGCCGACAAGTACTTCTTCCTCTGCGGCACCTTCGGCTTCCCCGTCGAGCGCACCGTGACGGTGCCCGCGGGCAAGGCCCTCTTCTTCCCCGTGGTGAACTGGGAGTGGGACAACGCCTTCGATCCGCCCACCAGCAACTCGGTCCCCCAGCTGCGCGCGATCATCGCCGCGTTCGCCGACGCCGTGGATGTCGACGACCTGACCGCCACCCTGGACGGCGAGGACCTGGAGATCTTCCGCACCAAGTCGCCCACGTTCAGCTACTCGCCCCCGGACGACGACAGCCTCTACGACTACTTCGGGCTGGTGGGCAGCCAGTTCGAGGGCACGATCAACCCTACGGTGGCCGATGGCTTCTGGTGCTACGTCGCCCCGCTCGCGCCGGGGGAGTACGAGCTGCACTTCGGCGACGGCGGCTTCCAGGACAACACCTACTACCTGACCGTCGAGTAGCGGCTGCTCGCCACGGCGGTGCGTCCCCTGCGGCGGTCCCCACGGGCCGCCGCGGGGGGCGACAGCGGACGGACGGTGCTGGACCCGTTCGCCCCTGACCTCGAGCGGCCCCCTGCGGCGCCCGCCGTGGATGGTCACGCGCCTCGCGGCTCAGCTGGCGAACAGCTCGGCGAGGCGGTCCACCTGGCGGACCGTCAGGAACCACTGCTCGGCGGTGGCGATGCTGCGGCCCGTGAGATGGTTGAGGGCACGCGGCAGCACCGGGGCGAGCGCGGCCCAGCGGGCGCTGGCGTCGCTGCCGTTCGGATTGGGCGTGCCGGTGTCGGGCACGGGATCGCCGACGCCGCCGCCTGGGCCGCGCGGACCGGGGCGGGTGCCGGGCATGTTCTGCTGGACGCTCTTGGCCACGGTCTCGAGGATCTTCTCGCGCCGGCTCTTGACCTCGCGGAAGCCGCCCAGCGCCTCGAGCGCGGCGGCGGCGGCGCCCAGGTGCTTGCTCTTCTCGAAGACGAGTAGCAGCGGATCGGCGTTCTCGGGGCAGGCGAGGACGCCGGCCGCCTTGATCGCGGCCAGCAACAGGCTGTCGGCCTCCTTCACGTTGGGCTGCTTCAAGTACGGCTTGAGCAGCCTGCCGCCGGCCGGATCGCCCGTCGAGACCAGCTCCTCGAACACCTTCTCGCGTTCGCGGTCCTCCTTGACGCTGCGCAGCACCGTCTCGTGTACGGCGAGCAGCCGCTTCTTGAGCACCGCGGCTTCGCCTGCGAGCTTGTGCAGCAGTGTGGCCTGGTGCGCGTCCTCCAACAGCGCGGCCGCGGCCTTGGCGGCGACGTGCTCCTTGAGCCGTGCTTCGAGCTCGGACACCTTCGTAGGCAGGTCGCCTGCGCCGGGCGCCGGATCGTCGGCTGCCGCGGGGGCCCGGGGGGCGGCTATGACTCCGAGGAGCGCCGCGAATCCGAGAACCGCCACGCGAGCCGTGGTCACGCGAGCCCTGCCCCCCCCGAGCTCGACCCCACCCAGGATCCGAATCCGCATCGCGACCTCCCTGACGCCTACGCGCCTGCCCACGCCACGCCAGCCAGACACCCGCCCCTTGGACGACGGGCGCGTCCGCGCCCTCTGCCGCACGCGGCAGCCATCCCTTGGATACGGACTGGTGGTGCTTAGGTTGAGCCGGACCGGGACTTGCGTCCCGGATCCCGTGACCATGTCATCCTCCTGTGAGGAAGCGGTGAGGCCGCCGTAGGTTTCGCGCTGGGCGCCCTGCCTGCGAGACTCTGGCCATGGGAACGCGCGTCCGTTGGGCCCAGGTCTGGGGGCTGCTGATCTTCGCCGTGGCGGCGTTCTTCCCGGGGCACGCGAGCCTGGAGCATCCGGCCGGCTTGCTGCCGCTGGCGCGCGCGGAGGCCGCCGCGGCGGCTCGTGCGGAGACGCCGGCCCACCTGCTGGCGGAGGCGGCGCGGCGCGACCTGGAGCAGGGCCGGCCGGGCGCACGCCTCTGGGAGGTGCGCCGCTGGTATCCGTTCGGGCTGGCGCCGCTCTGGCTCCTGGCGCTGCTGCTCGCGGCGCTCTGGCCGCGCCTGCGGGCGCTCGTGGGTGGGAGCCTGCTGGTCTTGGCGCTAGGTCTGGCGCTGTTCGAGGCCTGCTACCTGGGCGTGGAGTACGCGCCGCTGCTGCCCGAGGTGTTGGGCCGGGGCGAGGTGCTGCTCGTGTGGGGCGGCGTGGTCCTGGTGTTGTTCGCCCGCCGCGTCGTCGACCGCGCCCCGGGCGCCGTCGAGGCCCACGTGGCGGCGCAGGCGCTCCTGGGGTGGTTCCACCTGCTCACCCTGCCCGCCACCGAGGCGCGCACCTGGTGGGCGGCGCACCCCGTCGTAGACGTGGTCAGCACCCTGGCCACCAACTTCCGTCCCGCCTTCTGGGTGGCCCTGGCCGGGCTCCTGCTCGCGTTCCTGCCGATCTACCTGCGCCGCACGGCCCCTCGGCCGATCGCTACGCCGGCCTCCTCGCGTTAGGGCTTCCAGGCGGCCACGACGAAGTCGAGCAGGTTGCCGTCGGCGTTGAGGTCGAGCAGCTCGGCGGGTTCGCTGCGCAGGTAGGCCCACAGGGTCCCGTCGTCGGCGGCGGGACGCGAGGTGGCGGCGCAGGTCCGGCCCGCCAGCTCCGTGACGCCGGCCGTGCTCACGACGCGGAAGCAGAAGTCGAGCGTGTCGCCGTCGGCGTTGTGGTCGATCTGGGTGAGCGCCTCGTTGGCGGTGATGCCGATGCGGCCCCCGGCGATGAAGGCGTCGGGACCGCCTGCACCCAGGTTCACCCCCACGGTGGGGGCGGCGAAGGCGAAGTAGAAGAGCAGCGTGTCCGTGTTGTCCATGTCGCCGTTGAGGAAGCCGTTGATGCTCTCCGGCAGGCTGACGACGATGCCGGTCGCCTCGTCGGTGACCCCGGTGATGGGGTTCAGGCCGAAGGCGGCCGGACTCACCCCGGTGTTGTAGACGGTGGGCGGCGTCGTCGAGGTGTCGATCAGCAGCAGCGCGGGGCCCATCAGGCTCTCGCCGCTCAGGTCGTTGAAGCCGTTGGCCGCTTCGCTGACCACCACGGCCAGCCAGGTCGGCGCCACCTGGGCCACGCTGCCGCCGTCGAGGGCCAGGCCCGTCAGGGCGGGGAAGCCGCCGAGCGCCGGCACGAGCACGTTCGTCACGCCAACGCCCGCCGCGTGGTCCGTCCAGCGCAGGATCTCCTGATCGAGCTGCTCGCCGTCGCCGTTGTCGCCCAGCAAGGGCGAGTAGGCCGCAGCCTCCACCGCCGTATAGAGGAACTTCGTCCCTTGGTAGAAGGCGAAGCGCGGGTTCGCGCCGGCGTCGAGGGCGATGCCTCCGCCCATGCCGGGGACGTTGGCGATCTGGGGGACGACGGAGTTGTCCCAGATCGAAGGCACCTGGTCGGTGGCGTCGCCGTCACCGTTGAGCGAGGCGCCCACGGCGACCTCGTTCATGTAGTAGCCCACCCGCGCGTCGCTCGAGAGATCGAAGGCCGAAGCGGGCTGCACGTCACGCGCGCCGTTGAGCATCGCTACGACGCCGGTCAAGCCCTGGAAGGCGCCCACGGGCCCGGGGCTGGCCAGATCGATGCACATGATCAGCGTGTCGGTGGCGTCGAGGTCGCCGTTCATGTTCCCCCCCTGCGCGGCCTCGGAGGTGAGGAAGGCGCCGCGGGTCCCGTTCACCTTCACAGTCGGGTTGGCCACGGAGGCGAGCGGCCAGGGGATGCGCGTGTTCCCCACGGCGTCGAGCAGCGCGATCACGGTGTCGAGCGTGTCGCCATCGCCGTTCTGGATCGTCCCGCCTACGCCCTCCTGCGCCTCGATCAGGGTGCAGAGGGCGCGCGTGCCCAGGAGCTGGCCGGTCGGGACCAGTCCCGCGAAGATGTGGATGCCGGCGGTTGGGCCGGAGGTGGTGACGACGGCGGTCATGCTGTCCGTGAAGTCCATGTCGACGTTGATCGCGCCCTGGTCGGCCTCGCGTACGCGCACGAAGAAGAGCGAGCCCAGGCCGCGGAGCCTGCGCGCCGTGCCCGCGCCGTCGATGCCGGTCACGTCCGTGCTCACGGCGTGCTGCGTGAACACGCCGGTCGCGGCGTTGAGCGTGGCCAGGACCCCGTCGTCGGCAGTGGCGTCGCCGTTGAGCACGGCGCCGCCGTTCTCGGCCTCGCCCACGCTCATGACGATGGCGCCGCCCAGGACGCCGTAGGCGGTGCTGCGCGTCGGGGCGACGCCGGCGCGTCCCAGCACGACCACGAACGGCGCACCGAGGGTGTCGCTGGCCAGGGCGTTGAAGCCGTCGTCCACGGTGAGGAACAGCGTGTAGGCCCCGGCGACGAGGCCCAGGGTCTGAGCGTTGACCGTCACCGGGAGGCCGTCGGCGTCCGTCACGGGACCGAACAGGACGGTCTGGTCGCCGGTCGTGGCCAGCACTCCGTCCACGTCGGCGATCAGGCGCACCTGCGCCGCGCCGTCGTCGTTGGCCGCGAAGGTGATGGGCACCAGATCGCCCACCAGGGCCAGGACACCCGTCGTGGGCGCCGTGATGTTGGCCGTGGGCGCTGCACCGCCGCCACCGCCCCCGCCGCCCCCTCCACCGCCACCCCCGCTCCCGCCGCAGGCGCCCAGGGCCAGCCCGCCGCACAGGGCCAGGACGAGCAGCGGGTGGAGCGCGGCGCCGCCTCGGGGCGTCACGCACCGGAGGCAGGAACGCTGGGAAGGTGTGGTGTGGGACATGGGCTCTCCGGTGCGCGAGCGGCCCCGCAGGGAGCCGCACGCGTCGCACCCATGATGCGCCCGCCTGCGGGCGGCGCAACCGACGGAGGCCAAGGAACTTGGGCGCGGCAGGCGCCTTCAGTTCAGGCATCCGCGCGTCGATGATGTGGGATTGGATCGCGTCGCGCGCGCCGCTGCCCTCCTGGGCGGGGGCCGCCCGTCGCCCGCCTGAGCTCCCTCGAGGCGGCAGCTAGCGGCTCGGCCGACAAGCGCTTCCCCGAGGACGCCGGGCTGCTACGCACCGGCACGCTGGATGCGGTGCGGAGGGCCGCCGCGGAGGACGCCATGTCGTCTTCCTACAGTAGGAGTCTTCCTACAGTAGGACGACGCGGTGGCTCGAGCGCCCGCAGTCCAGCGTGCCGCGCGTCGGCACGAAGGAACTTCGGGCGTATGCCACTAGGGGCAGAAGCCGCCCGAGGTCTCCGTGCCGGCGTCCTCGTCGCGCACGATCGTGCAGCCCGCGAGGTTCGAGCCCAGCACCGCGGTGACCGCGTCCGGGGGCGCCGGCGGCCAGTTGGTCGCCACCGTGCCGTTGTTCGGTCCCTTGAGCGGCGTGGGCGCGAAGATCAGGGGGCTGTCGGCCGAGATGGCCGTGGGCAGCATCGAGAAGGGGAGCGAGTCGCTCTTCTGCAGGTTGTCGGCCGTCACCTCGGCCACCTGCACCAGCCACTCGATGCGGATCGAGGCGGGGGCCGCCTCGTCCGACCAGTAGCGCGGCACGTTGACGCGGATGACCTGGCCGTTGAGGGTCACGACCGTGCCGGCCCCGTCGGTGTCGATGGCGGTGATGTTGGAGATCGCGAAGGGCGAGAGGCCCCCGGGCACGACCGAGGCCGCGTAGTCGTAGACGGCCGGCGTGAGCGCCGGGCGCACGGGCGGCGCACCGGCATCGGGCAGCGTGGGCAGCCCCTCGCCGATGCGGAAGACGAGATCCTCGCGCACGTGGTTGAGGGGACCCGGGGCAGCCGCAGGGAAGACGGTCGCGAGGTTGTAGACCAGCGGCAGGTCGCTGGTGGGGTTGACCACGGGCCAGGGGCGGCGCGCGCCCGTGAGGATCGCGTAGGCGCTCATCCAGGTGAAGGGGCTGGGATCCGGGAACTGGGGCACCGGAATCGCGGAGATGTCGGGCAGGGCCGCGCCGGGCAGGTTGGGCTTGAAGGGGATCGGGGCCGTGCGCGGCGTGCCGATCGAGAGCACCTCGATGTTGAGGGGCTTGAGCGGGTCGATGCCCGTGTTGAGTGCGTCCACGGAGGCCTGGACCGTGGCCGCGGTCACCGGCGCCACCGGAGCGGGCAGCTCGCCGAAGCGGTTGATCGCCTGCGTGGCGGGGAGGCCCGCCGTGGTGGCGAAGGCCTGGGTGATGACCGCCTTGGGGTCGCGCGGGTAGGCGCCGCCGTCCGTGCTCACGATGGTGGCGGGGATCGGCAGGCCGGTGGTGAAGGGCGAGACACCGCTGATGTCGCTGGTGGTGATCACGTAGCGCAGTGCGTCGGGGCGCCAGCCCACGCCGCCCAGGTTGCCCGAGCAGAGCGCGCCGCCGGGCGTGGTGAACTTGGGCTCGCCGTCCTCGTCGTTGCCGTCCGCGTTGTAGAAGGCCCGGGGCACGTCGCCCGAGGTGCCCGGCGCGGTCTGCGTGGTCTCGGCGCCGAACAGGCCGCTGTCGCCCTTCGTGGCGTTGCCGTTGCCGTCGAAGCCGGCGCCCGTGCCCACCTGGAAGAGGGCCTCGACGATCGACTGCGCGTTGGGGTTGTTGGCCGAGGCCACGGGCTGGCCGGACTCGTTCCCGTTGCCCGGGGCCTCGCGCAGGAACGCGGAGTTGATCTGGGTGGTGAAGTCCTGGCGGTCCTGCCGGTAGATCGGCTGGTTCAAGATGAAGGGACGCGCCAGCTGGTCGCTGGTGCGGAACGGACCGCCGAAGTCCTCGTAGCGGGCCACGCCGAAGGCCAGGTCGAACTCCTCCTGCGGGAACTGGGCGAGCAGGTCGGCCTTCAGGTTGCCGAGGAGATCCTGGAAGATCGCCCGGGCCACCGTCTGCTTCTTGCGGCCGGGCTGCAGCGCGATGTCGCCGTAGACCATGCCGCCCTGGACCGCCGTGCCACCGTTGGCCGGGCTCACGCCCGAGTCGTCCATCAGGAACAAGACGTCGATGCGCTTCTTCGCCGGCGGCGTGCGCGGCGGGTCCACCGGCACCGGCGCGATGCGCGTGGCGATGCGGAAGGGCCCGTTGCGGTTGGGGGGGGTGAAGCCGCCCCCTTCATCGCTGGTGCAGCCGCAACCGGCGACGACGAGCAGGGGGAGAGCAAGAGCAAGGGTTCGCAGCGTCTTCATCCCATCCTCCGTTGCGGGCCCGAGGGGCGGTCCGCGCGGTAGCCAAGGTCAGGGGGCACCCACCCCTTGGCACATGTCAGGCCACCCCATCCCTGGTCGGTCCATGGAGGGGGTGGATGTTTCGTAAGTTGTTTTTAGATAGTGCTTTACGTCGTCTTGTCGCAGCTCGTAAGGGGCCCCGCAGGGCGCTCAGAATCGTCCAAGCCCCTGTGCGCATGTTGCGGAAGCGCAACGTGCGCCGGGGGGGCTAGAAGGCGAACTCCAGCTCGATCACGGGGGCAAGAATCCACAGCCAACGGCTCTGGCCGTCGTCGGCCGGAGAGTTGCGCGTGACGTCGGTGTCGACTCCGTGCAGGTTCACCCCGGCCCGCAGGCGGATGTTCTGGGAGACCAGGTAGCCCACGCCCAATTCGCCGAAGACGCCGAAGCCGTCATCGTCGTCGAGGTAGCCCTGGGTCCACCAGTACTCCGGCCCGATGCCGGCCCAGCCGTAGAGGCGGCCCGAGATCGGGAAGTCGTAGGTGAACTTGATGCCC
>JANOFW010000476.1:0-2633 GCA_031413835.1 Planctomycetia bacterium | reverse complement strand
CTGGCCTGGGCCGTGCTAGGCGCCCGCAACCCGCTGTGGGCCGTGGCCCTGCTGCCCCTCGCGACGGCGCTCACGCCGCGTTCGCGCGAGCCGCTGCCGGAGCGCGCTTCCGCAGGGCGCGTGCTGCTGCTGGGCGTCTTGGCGACGGCACTGCTGTTCCCTCTGCTCTGGGCGCACGTGTCGGAGCGCCGGCGCGAGGACCTCGCCGCCCTGCTCGACCGGCTTGCCGGGCACAGCGCACAGGCCCTGAGCGATGCGCGCCTGGACCTGGCCGCCCTGGCGCGCGAGCCGCGGCTGAGCGCTGCCCTGCTGAGCGCGCGCACGGGTCCGCGGCCCGAGGGGCTCGCGCTCTCGCTGTGGCTGCAGTCCTCCCTGGCGCGGCCAGGCGCGCAGGGCGTGCTGGCCGTGCTCGACGAACAAGGCCGCCTGCTCGACGAGTTCAGCCTCGACGCCACGCCCAGGAAGCGCTTGCCCGCGGCCATCCCACCCACCACGCCGGAGGATCTCCAGGTGCAGGCCTTGAAGGGCGACGCCGGCACGCTGGGCGCCGTCGTGGGGCGCGTGCGCGTGCGCGCCGCCGACCCCGGCGGCTCCGAGGCCGGCGGTACCGCCGAGGCCCAGGTCCTCGGCCACCTCGTGCTCACCATCCCCGACCCGGCGGACCTGCTGCTGGCCGGAGCCCCGGCGGGTGCCGTGGCCCTGAGCGCGGAGGACGCCCTGCCCGCGGGGCGCCGGCCCATCGAGGTGGCCTTGCTGACGCGCGGGCGCGTCGTGGCCAGCAGCGCGCCGCAGATCTCGCGCGAGCCTGGCGGCTTCGGGCCCCTGGCGCTGGGCGCCCTCGCGCCGGGCGGGCCCGAGCTCTCCTGGGACGACGGCCTCACGGAAGGCGTCGCCGTGTTCCAGCCCGAGCGAGGTGCGGTGCTGGCGCTGCGCCGTCGCGCCGCCGACCTCGGCGACCTGGTGCTCGCGCTCTCGCGCCTGGTCGTCGTGGGCGTGGGGCTGGCGCTGCTGCTCGCCCTGGCGGTCTTCGTCGCCACGCTGCGCGGCTTCCGGGTGCGGCTCCACCACCGCATCCTGGTGTCCTACTTCCTCATCTCGGTCATCCCGCTGGTGCTGCTGGCCTGGGCCAGCGCCGGCGAGACGCGTGCGCGCCACGACGAGGGCTTCAGCGAACGCCTCGAGGCCGACGTGGCCCGCGCGCGCGGCGAGCTGGAGGCGCAAGGCGCGCAGGTCTTCGACGTGAGCACCGACGAGGCGCTCAGGCGCGCCGCCTGGGAGCGCCGCCACGACGCGATCCTCTACCGCGCCGGGCGGGTCAGCGCCTCGAGCCGCGCCGGGCTCTTCGAGGCCGAGGTGCGGCCCGCGCGCCTGCCGGCCGAGGCCTACCGCGCGACGGTGCTCGAGCGCCGCGCCACGGTGAAGCGCGAGCTCTCCCGCGACGGCCGCGCCGTGTGGACCGGCTACGCCCCGGTGCTCGGCCCCGACGGACACGCGCTCGCCACGCTCGCGGTGCCGCTGCTCTACGACAAGGACCGCATCGACGAGGAGCTGACCGTGACCGGCAGCGTGGTGCTGGCGGGCTACCTGCTCACGCTCGTGCTGGTCCTGGCCCTGGGCATCTACGCCGCGCGCTGGCTCGCCCGACCGCTCGACGAGCTCGCGCGCGGCACGGCGCAGGTGGCACGCGGCGACCTGAGCGTGGTGCTCCCGGGCGAGGGAACCGACGAGCTGGGCCAGCTCGTGGCGGCCTTCAACGCCATGACGCGCGACCTCAAGGAGGCCACCGACCAGGCCGCCCGGGCCGAGCGCGAGGCGGCCTGGCGGCGCATGGCGCGCCAGGTCGCCCACGAGATCAAGAACCCCCTGAGCCCCATGAAGCTGATGGTGCAGCAGCTCGAGGCCGACGTGCGCCGCGACCCCGCGCGGGCCTCGGAGGCGATCCAGCGCACGGCCGCGGTGCTGCTGCGGCAGATCGACGCGCTGGCGCGCATCGCGGGCACCTTCGGCGAGCTCGCGCGCCTGCCCACGCGCAGCCTGGCCCCGGTGGACGTGGGCGCGCTGGTGCGCCACGTGGTGGACCTGAACGCGGGCTCGCGCGCGCACGGCGTGGAGGTGACGGCCGACCTCGCCCAGGGGCTTCCGCCGGTCGTCGCCGACGAGGAGGAGCTGCGCCGCGTGCTGGTCAACCTGGTCAACAACGCCGTGCAGTCCATCGTCGGCGCGGGGCGCGTCAGCGTGCGCGCCCGCCCCGCGCCGGGCCCTCACGGAACCCTCGGCGTGGCGCTGGAGGTCGAGGACTCGGGCGCCGGCATCGCCCCCGAGCACCGCGTGCGGCTCTTCGAGCCCTACTTCAGCACCAAGACCTCCGGCACGGGACTGGGCCTGGCCATCGTCAAGCGCATCGTGGATGACCTCGGCGGAAGCGTCTCCTTCGAGAGTCATCCGGGCCAAGGCTCTCTCTTCCGTGTCTGGTGTCCGCTCACGCCGCCGGGGGCCTGACGGCAGGCGGGCGGAGCGCTGGGCTGGGGGCGCTCGGGCCCCCGCGTCGTCCTCATGTAGGAAGACTCGTGTAGCCAGGCTGCATGTCGTCCTCCGCGGCGGCCCTCCGCACCCCAGCCAGCGCCCCGCAGTGC
>JANOFW010000475.1:0-6814 GCA_031413835.1 Planctomycetia bacterium | reverse complement strand
GGGCCCCATCACCCCGCCCGAGGGCGGCGAGCAGGAGCAGACTCCCCTCCCCGGGGGGCCCCCTGGCGCCTTCCTGCGGCTGCCTGAGTCCGCGGTCGATCCCCTGTTCGTGACGGACGGATTCGCGTCGCTCGCGCAGGTCGGCGGCGGGATCCCGCCGGACACGATGGGTGCCGTCGGCCCCAACCACCTCATGACGACGCTGAACACCCAGGTCCTGATCCAGGACAAGGTCGGAGGCGTGGCCGCGGCCGCCGTCTCTCTCAACACGTTCTGGGCTGCCACGGGCGCCAACACCTTCGATCCGCGAGTCGTCTACGACCGGATCCACGGTCGCTGGCTCACCTGCGCGAACCGCGACGCCCGCACAGCCACGGCCGGGATCGTCTTCGCCATCAGCGACACGGACGACCCGACGGGGGGATGGACCTTCTACACCTTCGACATCGACCCAGCGAACATCGTATGGGCGGACTTCGTGAGCATTGGGTTCAACTCCACCTGGATGGCCCTCACGACGGACGCGATCCGCATCTCCGACGGGGCCTTCATGGGCGAGCAGATGTGGGTGATCGACGCCTCCACGGCCCTGTTGGGCGGCCTCCTCACGGTGACGACGTTCCTGCCTGGGTTCGACGCGGGCCCCGCCGACGCCAACGGCAAGAGCCTGGGCCGTCGCCTCAAGCCTTGCGTCACGCACGACCCCGCGGAGACGACGCTCTACATCCTCGACGACACCTGGATCCTCTTCGACGGCGTCTTCATTCTCCCCCCTGGGGTCCAGCACATCCGTATCTCCCAGATCACCGGGACGGGGCCCGCCCCGGTCTGGTCGGTCTGGCCCGGCGATGCCTTCTTCGGAGCCGGGTTCTTTGCCGCTCCCACGGACTTCTTCGACTCTGGGGCCGGCCTGATGCCCGGGGCACCGCAGTCCGGGTCGGGGACCCTCGTCGATACAGGGCGCGCCCTGCTCTCCTCCGAACCGCAGTTCCGCAACGGCGACATCTGGCTCACGCACTCGGGCGGCCTTCCGGCCGCCGGTCCCGTCGATCGAACGGCGATCTTCTGGGACGAAGTGAGCCCGGGGGGCCTCTACTTCCCCCCCTTCGCCCTCACGCCGGTGCTCCAGTCGGGCGTGCTCGATGGAGGCCCCGGTGTCTTCCACTTCTACCCCAGCCTCGCCGTGAACATGAACGACGACATGTGCGTCGGGTTCTCCCGGTCGAGCGCCGCGCTGTTCGTGGAGGGCGTGGTGGACGGCCGCGACGGCACGGACGCCCTCGGGACCACGGACGGCATCGCCGTCATCAAGGCGGGTGAGGCCTCCTACGCCCTGCTGGACGGCAACGGCCGCAACCGCTGGGGCGACTACAGCGCCACCTCTGTCGATCCCACCGACGACCTCACGATCTGGACGATCCAGGAGTACGCCGAGTCCCCCGCGAGCCGGTGGGGAACGTGGTGGGCTCGGCACTCGCCCTTCGGCGCGGTGACGGCGGTCTGCCCGCCCGACCCGGCCGCGACGGAGTGCACGGGTCCGGGCGGCACGAACGTGCTCCTCGCGTACTCCGTGTCCGACCCCAGCGGGGCTCCGCTTGAAGTCGACATCACGGTGGACGGGACGGTGCAGTTCACGCAGTCCATCCCCGGATCGGTGCCGGGGCCGTCGGGCGCGGCATTCAACTTCACCTTTGCCTACCCGCTGGGCACCCACACAGTCGTGATGACGGTGCAAAACTCCTCGGGCGGCTCCGAGCAGTGCACGAACACGGTAGACATCGTTGACACGACGGACCCGACGATCACCTGCCCCGCGGACTCCACGGTGGAGTGCACGGGTCCGGGCGGCACGATCGTCAACTATCCGGCGCCCATCGTCTCGGACATCTGCGACCCCGCCTCCATGGTCGTGTGCGTGCCCGCTTCGGGCGCAGCGTTCCCGCTGGGGACGACCACCGTGACCTGCACGGCGACCGACGCGAGCGGGAACTCGGATTCCTGCACCTTCGACGTCACCGTGGAGGACACGACGCCGCCGGTCCTGACGGCCAGCGTGAGGCGCAACCTGCTCTGGCTGCCCGCGAACGCGATGCTCGACGTCGTGCTGGCGACCTCGGCGACGGACGTCTGCGACGCGTCGGTAGCCCGGTTCGTGACGGTGTACAGCGACGAGGCCGCCGGGGCCGCGCCGTACACGCCCGACGCGACTCTGGCCGGCGGGGTGCTGCGCCTCCGGGCCCAACGCGACCAGGTCCTGAACAACAGCCGCTGGTATCTCGTCGTGGTGGACGCGGTGGACGACTCCGGCAACCGGTCGCGGAAGACCTTCCACGTCGTGGTGCCGTACAACCTCTCGGTGACGCAGATCAACGCCATCCGCGCGGCAGCGCTCGCCCAGGTCCCCTTCCTCCCCGACCCGGTGGGTCCGCAGCCGGCGCCGCCGCCGGTCGCGCCGCCGGGGTCGTTCGTGATCCTGGGCACGACGGCGCTGCCGTAGGCCGGCTCCCCTTCGGCTTATCTCTCCGCTGTGGCTGGCGCCTGCGAGGGCGGGGCCGTCCGCGGCACGACGACGCGCAGGACGGCGTCGGCGACGTCGGCAGGGACCAACGCGCGCAGATCCTCCTCGAACCGCGCCTTGGCCTCCTCGGCCGACCGCGCTCTCGCCTCCTGTTCCGCCAGGGTCGTCGTCGCCTGCGGCCGAACCTGCGTGGGACCGTAATCGCGCGAGAATTGCGCGGCGCGGCGCATCACGGCCTCTTGGCTGGCCGCGGGAATCCGAACACCGGCGCGTTCCAACAGCTGCTCGATGCGCTCCCGGGCCCTGGCCTCGAGATCCAGTCCCCGGATCCCCTCGAGCATGGCGCGTAGCGCCGCCAGCTCCTCCTCGCCGTAGGGAGGACCGTGCCAGGCTTGCGCACCCCCCGCGCCGGGCGTCCCCGCCCCTTCCGGGCCCGCGGCGGGACCTGCACGGCCCAGACGGGTTTCGAGGGCGATGAGGCGCCTGACGAGCGCTGCCGGAGAGAGTGCCTTCGTCTCCATCTCCTGCCGCAGCGCGGCCACCTCGTCGCGCAGGGCGGCGACCTCCACGGCGTCTCGCGCGCCGTGGTCGCAACCGCCGGCGACCAAGAAGTGGTAGGCGGCGACCGCCGCCACGGCGGCCACTATCGAGACGAGGAGGACCCACCCCGGGGGAACGACACGGCGCATGCTGCTTCCTTCCGCTTGGGCTCGCGCTGCGCTCAGCGGCGGCGCAAGTGGACTGCGCGCCGGCCCGAGGAGAGAACCAGGTCGTCGCCGTCGAGGGCCAGCACCTCAACGGCCGACGGATCCCCTGGCACGGCATCGCCATCGACTCTCTCTGGCGTGAGGCGGACGCCGGCCGGCGTCCGCTGCCAACCGCCCTCGACCGTCGATCCCCCCTCCCCAGCCGGAAGCCGGAGCGTGTAGGTCTGGTCGTCGCGCAGCTGGAGGCGGACGCTGGCCTCGCGGGGCGCCCGGGCCTCGCCCGGGTCGCCGGCCACGCCTTCCGTCGCGGGCTCGTAGATGCCCGTGATGGAAACCGCTACCGGACCGGCCTCGTGCAGGAAGACAAGGACCGCCAGCGACGCCGCCGCGACGGTGGGCAGGATCCAGAGCGCGGACTTCACCACCGAGGGGGACCTCCGGCCCCAGGGCCACTCCCCCACGAGGTCCGGGAGCGTGGCCCCTCCAAGTGTAGCGGGCGAGGGTGGACGAGACACGGCATGACCCTCTTTGCTCGCCTCCTCGCCATCCACCGGTGCGTCGGCGACCTGGTCCGTGGCGTGCTCTTCAGCTTAGGCGCTGGGCGTGCTGCTGCGCTTGATCCCGAGAGAACGTGAGCCCGTCCATGCGCAGCCGGAGGCGCTTCGCCGGCCCCCCCACCGCCTTCGGGCCCGCCCCGGCGCAGATCCCCGCAAGCCACCCCTGGAGCACGCCGCTAGACCGAGCCAAGCCGCGCCCCGAGATCCTCGACCACGCGGCGCGCCTTCGCCTCCAGCTCGGCGCGCGTGCGTGCGCCGAGGTTCACGACGCCGTAGCGCCAGCCCTGGCCCTCGCCCGCCCTGTCGAAGCCCGAGAGCACCTCGCCCGTGGCGCACTCCCACCACACGTGGGTCCCGGGCGAAGCCGCCTCGACGGCGGCGATCCGCTGGCCGGATGGCGCCCGTTCCACCCGCATCGGCGCGAAGGTGCGCAACGCGATGCTGGCGGCGCAGGCGGAGGAACCGCCGCAGGGGCGCGGGGGCGCATCGCCGGCCGCGAGCGCCAGGGCGATCTCGTAGCCGTGGACGCCCAGGGTCTTCTGCCACAGATCGCCGAACTGACCGGCCAGGCGTGGGTTCACCTCGAGCAGCCCCAGGACGTCGCTGGCCGCGTCCCAGGCCAGCTCCAGGTTGAAGCAGGTCTGCGCGAGGCCCAGGGCCGGCACGACCTGACGGGCGATCGCGGCCATGCGCGCCTGCACGTTCTCGGGCAGGGCGCTGGGCGTCTCGAAACGCGCGAAGGCGCGCGTCCCCGGGTGCATGACGGAGTCCACGATGCCGAGCACGTGGACACCCTCGGCGTCCACCCAGCCCTCGAGCGTGGCCTGGGCGCCCCGGAGCAGGCCTTCGGCCAGGAAGCAGCCCGGATCCGGGCCCGCATGGCCCAGGTCGCGCGCCAGCCGCCGATGGATGGCCGCGTACTGCAGCTGGTGATCGCTCACCTCCGGATGCGCCAGGAAGGTGGCGAGCTCCGCCGGGTCGGCGAGCGGACGGGCGAGCACGGAGAACGAGCCCCGCACGGGCTTCACGAACAGGGGGAAGCAGAGGCCGTCGGCCAAGGCGGCCGGCTTCCCCGGCTCGAGCAGACGCCACCAGGGCACGGCTTGAGGCACGGCGCGCGAGGCGTGGGCGCGCGCCTCACCCTTGTGGCCGCAGGCGAGCACGGCCCGCGGCGAGCCCCCTGGGAGGGCGAGTCGCTCGGCCAGCAGGGCCGCGGCCACGGCGCCCGGGTAGTCGCTGCTGCTGGTCACGCCCGCAAGGTCGGGGTGCGCCTCTGCAACCTCGCGCACGAAAGCGCTGACGTCGAAGTCCCAGGGCACGTCGGCGTCCTCGGGCCCCAGCAGGCGCACCTCGTAGCGTGCCTCCCACGCCGCACGGCACGCCTCCAGCTGCTTCCTGTCCCAGATCGTCGGCAGCAGGAGGGCGACCGGCGCGGCCATGTGCCCAGCCTACGCGCGCCGGCGCTCCGCCCTCTCCTAACCTGAGGAACGCACCCCCCGCAGGGGCGCGCGTTCCTCAGTCACGGTGAGCACTGTGGCAGGCCACGCAGGCCTGCCGCACGCGCTCGAAGGCGCGTTCGGCACCGGCGGCATCCACGGGCTTCTGCTCGAGCGCGGTGGCGAGGTCCCACGCCGCCGTCTCGCCGGCGCTCATCTCGCGCCGGAAGTCGACCGCGGCCTGCTTGACCTCGTCCCGCCGCGCGAGCTCGCGCAGCTGCTCGGCGAAGATCACGGCCTCGTGGTGCGGGGACACGTCGGGGTGCGCCGTCGGCACGCCCCAGGCGGCCTGGCGCACCTCGCGCAGGCGCTCCCAGCCTTGGTCGATCTTCACCATGGCCTGTTGGAACGGAGCCACCGGTGTGACCTCGGGCAGCTCGGCCGGGGCGGCCGCCAGCTCCTCGGCCGTGGGCTTGACGAACTCGCGTGCCGCAGCGTAGAGCCCGTCGTACTTCGACGCCGTGCCCGCGCGCTGGAGCTCCTCGGTCACCTGCTCGGCCGTCCAGCCTTCCACGGCCATGAGGCCCACGCCGCAGGCGGCCGGCCCGCGGTGCTTGCCATGGTGGCAGTGCACGTAGAAGGGACCCTCGAGCGTGGTGAATGCCTTGTAGAGCAGCACCTGCTCCTCGCGGCTGAGCCCGCCGTAGCCGATGGGCACGTGGACGTAGCGCAGGCCATGCTTGCGCGCCGCGGCCACGTCGGGCGTGGCGCCGTCCACGCTCACCACGACCTTGACGCCCAGCTCCTTGAGCAGTCGGAAGTCGTCCTCGACCTCGGGCTGCGAGCCGCGCACGAAACGCGGGCAGATGCGGTGCACGTTGTGCATCCTGCCCAGATCCTGGCCCGCCGTGGCCGGGGCCGTGGCCGGGGCCGGCCGCGCCGCCGGCGCCGGATCGCCCGGGGCGGGAACCTCCGTCGGAGGGGCCGGCGTGGGCACGGGTGGGGTCGCCTCCGTGCCGTCGGCCACCCCGCTCGACGCAGCTGCCACCAGCACGGCCAGCCCCACACCACCCACCAGGGCAAGGCCCGCCACGAAGGTGAGCACTGTGGCAAGGGTGAGACGCGGCGCGGGCATGCCTTCGCAGGAGCAAAGTCCAAGCCATCCAAGTCGCGGCGGGAAGGCCTGGAAATGGCCCTCCCGTGGGGCCTGCGTATCCCCAAGGTGACACGCCACGAGGGGGGCGCTACAGGCAAGCCACGTACGTGCTACGCGGGCCATCCAGGCGACCGATGCGGGCCCGCGTGGCCCACCCAGAGTCGCGCCGGGGAGAGCGTGCCGGTGAGGGCCGCGAGACTCGCCCGGCACGCGCTAAATGACCGGCCGCAATTCTGGGACATCACGGGCGGCGCGCTGGGCCGGGGGCGCTCGGGCCACCGCGTCGTCCTGATGTAGAAAGACTACACGGCGTCCTCCGCGGCGGCCCTCCGCACCCCGTCCAGCGTGCCGGCCCGCGAGGCTTGGTTTCCGGGCTGCATCAGGGCCGCGTGGAAGCGCCAGGCGGATGGACTCGTTCGGCGGGTCGCCGCTGTCCCAGG
>JANOFW010000474.1:0-10386 GCA_031413835.1 Planctomycetia bacterium | reverse complement strand
GCCAGTACAATGCGAGCGCGTAATAGCAGGGCGCGACTGTGCAATTGTACATGTGCGCTCGCACGGTGAACTGGCCAGAGCTTGTCGGCATCACCGACACGATCGGAGCACGAAGTTGTTGCGGCTGTCGTCGGAGTTGGCATAGCGGCGGCGGCCCCAGCGATGGGCCAGCGAGTTGATGGTGAAGGTGCCCTGGTAGAGCACCACGGTGGAGATCACGAAGCCCCAGACGAGCATCTGGGGGCCGTTCGTGCCCAGGCCCGGGGCCACCTGCGCGAGCAACGCGCCCAGGCCATAGGTGGCGGCAGCGAAGGCCAGCACCGGAAGGAAGGTGAAGCGGTCGAGCCACACCAGCTCCGGGAAACGCGCCCAGTCGGGCACGTTCTCGATGCGCGAGCGCAGGTTCGAGCGCGAGGTGAACCAGCCCATGTGGCTCCACAGGAAGCCGTGGCGCGCGGGCGAGTGCGGGTCGGCCTGCTCGTCGGACACGCGGTGGTGGTCGCGGTGGTGGGCCGACCACCACAAGGGACCGCGCTGCACGGCGCTGGAGCCGAGCAGGGCGAAGAGGAACTGGCCCAGGCGCGAGGTCTTGAAGGCACGGTGCGCGAAGTAGCGGTGGTAGCCCGCCGAGATGCCGAACATGCGCAGCGCGTAGAGGCCCGCGGCGACGGCCACCGCGACCCAGCTCACCCCGACCACGAAGACGAAGAGCACGCAGGCGTGCAGCACGAGGAAGGGCACGATGCGCAGCCAATCCACGCGGGCGGGAAGCAGGTCGTCGGCCGGCCGCGTGCCAGCCCAGGCGTCGAACCAGGTCGTGAGCTTGCGCGCCATCAGGACTCCCTCGCCCCGGACGTCCGGTCGCCTTTGGGAGGCTGGCGCAGACTGACTACCCAACCCGCGACAGGTGGCAGGCCGAAGGTTTTTCTCGTGGGCTCATGCCTCGGGCGGGCCCGAGGCGCGTTTGCAAGGGGGGCGCGGGGGGCCGCAGGACGCCGAGTAGCCTGTGCCTTCGGCGCGCCTGCTGTCCCTCGCGCACCCGGAGACCCACGTGCGTCCTCGACCGCTCCTGCGTCTGGCAGTCCTGTTCGTGCTCGCCTGCGGCACGCGGGCCGGGGCCGAGGACGAGGTGCGGCTGATCGAGGGCCTGCTCGTGCCGGACGCGGAGGTGCAGGAGGGCGCGCAGGAGGCGTGGGAAAACGTGGGCGAGGAGTTCCAGGCCACGGCCGTGCGCGCCGGCCTGCGCTCCGAGCGGGCCGATGTCGGGCTGGCGGCGGCCGTGGTGGCCGTGCCGAGCTGGCTGGACGGCGAGGACCTGGCGCTGGCCTCGAAGGCCTTGCTCCGCGACCCGCTGGCACGCTTCCTCCCTCCCGAGGCTCTCGAGGGCGTCGCGGACGACTCCCACTTGTTCGGCTCCGGCGACCTGCCGGCGATCTGGCGCGCGATCGGAGAGCGCGAGCCCGCCGAGGGGCACATCCCCTTCGCGGCACTCCATCGCTGCCTGCGCCACGCCGAGGTCGCCGCCCTCGTGCCGCTGCTGGCGACGGCTAAGCCCGGTGCGTTCCGTGCGCTCCTGTGGGATCTCATGAATCAGGCGCAGGGCGAGGCCGACGACGAGCGTCACGACGTCTACGTGAAGGCCTTCCGCTACGCCTTGTTCCGTCTGGCGGCGGAGGCCGAGGGCAAGCCGGCGCCTGCCTTCGAAGCGTTGCCAGCGCTCCCTGCGCGTGCGGGTCTCCCGTCCGAGTTCCTGGAGCTGGCGCAGGCAACCTCGGGCCCACCCGGGGAGGGGCTGGACGGCGCGGACTACCCCCAGGACCCGCGCAATCCAAAGGAGGACAGTGGCTATCGGCGGCGCTTCGGCCCATCCTTCTGGATGGCACGCTGGGCGCGGCGCCTCGTGCCGGCCGAGGATGATGTCGAGCGCCTGCTCGAGCTCACGCAGCTGCCCCACGCACCCGACCCGGTGCGCCTGTGGGCCGCTCGGCATGTCGCGCGCTTGGACGGCCGCGCCGCCGCGCGCGCCTACACCCAGATCGTCGGCGGGGCCGGGGCCGCGGGCGATGTGGCGGCGCTGGGAGCAGCGGCGGAGGCCGCCGCGCGCGGGCGACCGGAGGACTGGAAGGAGCTCTCCGGCGCGGTCAAGGGCAAGGCCTTCGAGGAGCAGCAGGGGAACGTCGGCCTGCTGCGCTGGATTGCGGAACCGGAGCGGGCCCCGGAGGCGGCGTGGGCGGAGCTCGTGAAGGGTGACCTTCCCGGCGAACTCGAGCCGTGGGATCGCGGCTACAACGCCTACGATCTTGGGATCGAGATTCCGCGCGAGGCTGTCGAGACGCTGGCCACCCGCCTGCGCAAGGGCGGCGCGCCGCCTGCGACCGAGTTGGCGTTCTTCGCGCGCGTGATGCCCGAGGCCATGACCGTGGCGGACGCCGAGCGCATCGTGGAGCGTTGGCAGGCCGCCCCCGCGCCCCCCTACGTCAACGACACGAAACTCCTCGGCGACCTGGCCGCGCTCGAGGTACGCGCACCCGAGGGCCTGCGCGCTCTGCTCCGGCGTTGGGCGAGCGAACACGCTGATCCCGAAGTGCGCAGCGACGTGCTGGGCCTGCTGGCGCGCCTGGGCGATGCGGAGTCGCTTGAGGCGATGCTGGCAGCCTGGCCGATGTGGAACAGCAACGAGACGATGGCCGCTCTGGGCCGTGTGGCCGATGAGCGGGTCGAGAGGTTCTTGAGGAAGCGCACGGCCGACGCGGATCCCGAGATCGAGTCCGCTGCGCTCGAGGCGCTGGCGGTGCGGCACGGCTGTCCCGAGCCGCTGGCGCGATTCCTCGGACCCTACTCGCGCGACGACGACGATCCCAAGGCACACCATTGGGCCGAGGCCAAGGCCCTGGTGCTCGCCGGTGACCCGATCGGCGCGGTCTTGGCGCGCACGGTGGCGGGGCCCGAGGTCGGGGCGGGCGCCCTCGAGTGGACGTCCGGCTTCGCGCTCACGCAGGACCCGCGTGTGGCCGAGCGCATGCGCGCTTGGCGCGCGGCGCGCGGCAGCGGGCTCACCTGGCCGGCGACCGCGGTGTTGGCCGTCCAAGGCGATCCGGCGGCGCGCGCCGAGTGGGGGGCCTTCCTGCGTTCGGCGCGCACCTTCATGCTCGACCACCTGCAGGACTCCGTGCTGTTCACCTTCAACGGAGATCCCGCCTGGGTGCGCGAGTGGATCGACATGCTGGCGGAGAACTGCTGTCTCTCCTGGCATGCGGGCGAAGTGCTCGAGCCGCTCTTCCCCACGGCCCCTTGGCAACAGGCCGCCGGCGACGGCGGGCGCGCCTGCGCCATGGCGCGCGCCTGGATCGCGCTCCACGGGCCCCACCTCGTCAAGAGCCGCCTGCTCGACGGCTGGGTGCCGGGCCCGCGCTGAGGCAACCAGGCCGCACCCGGCGTGCGGGACCGCCCTAGCGAGGCTTGGCGCGGCTGGCGCGGCGTTCGAGCTCGAGCAGCTCGCGGCCCTCGGCGGGCGTGAGGGGCCCGCCGCTCATGTGGTTGCGGCGCAGTTCGTCGAGCCGCCGCTGTTCGCTGGGGCTCAGCGGTGCGAGGGTGCGCGTCGGCGTGTCCGTGGGGCTCGTGGGGCTCGGGCGGCGGTAGCGCGAGTCGCGGCTGGTGCGCTCGTCGCAGCCCTCGCAGCCCTTGACCAGGACCAGGAGCAGGCCCAGTCCCCACAGCACGAGTTTGCCCGGCGAGCTCTGACCCTCGGTGGACTCGCGGGGGGATCGCGTCGGGCGGTGCGGGATCGGCGCGTGCTGGGGAGGCGCGGGCCGGGGCGGTAGGCGCTCGATCTCGAGCACGCGGTCCTCGCGGGGCGGCTCGAGCACCAAGCCGGGGGGCCAGCCGGGAGGCGTCGTGGCAGCCGGGCGTGCGGGGGCGGAGGGGCGCGCGGGCGGGGCGGTAATGTGCGGCGGTCGGGGCGGGTGGGCCGCAGGAGCCGATACCGGTCTCGAAGGCGGCAGGTGCTGGGGCGGCGTCGAGGCGTGGGTCGTCGCCGTGGGTCGAGGAGCGGGGGGTCGGGGGGCAGGCGTCGTCGCGTGGGCCTGCGGCACGGCGGCCGGCGGAAGGGAGGCGGGCGCAGCCAGCGCCGTACGAAGTCCCCTGGGCGCGGCAGAGCTGATCTCCGGCATGCTGCCCGCCGCCGAGGCACGGGTCGTCGGCATGTTTCCGGCGATCGCCGCGTAGGTCGTCGGCATGTGGGCCGAGGGCATGGCGAGCGTGGGGACGGCGGCCAGGACCGGGGGCGAGGCGGGCCGCTCGCCGGTCCCCAGGCTGGGAGGCAGGCGCAGGGGGGCTGGCGGCGCCATGGCCGGCAGCGCAGCCAAGGCGGCCAACCTCATGGGAGCCGGAGCCGCCGCTCCCGTGGAGACCCGCGCGGGCGGGTGCGGCTTCTCCTTCGGGCGTGCTTGCGGCTCGTTTCCAGCGCGGCTCACGTGGCCCTCCCGCGCCCATCGTGGCCTGGGGCGAGGGGTGGGGCAAGCCCCAGGCTCCTACCCCTTGAGCACCACGAGGGTGACGTCGTCGGGCAGGGCGGCCTCGCCGGCGAACTCCCGCAGGGCCGCGCCCACGGCCGCCACGATCGCGGCGGCGGGCCGCCGGCGGTTGGCGCGCAGCACCTCGGCCAGGCGCTGCTCCTCGAACAGGCGTCCGCGTTGGTCCGGGCACTCCAGCGCGCCGTCGGTGAGCAGCACCAGCATGCGGCCGGGCAGCAGGGGGGGCGCCTCCTCGAGGCGGTAGCGCGCGTCCTCGAGCACGCCCAGCAGCGGGCCCGTGGCAGCGAGCCGCGCCTCGATCTCGCCCTCGGGCCCCAGCAGCAGTCCGGCCGGATGGCCTGCGCTGGCGAAGCGGATGCGCCGCGTCGCCGGATCAACCTCCAAGCACAGCAGCGTGACGAACTTGTCGGGCGGCAGCTCGCGCGCCAGGCAGGCGTTGACGCGCGTCAGGATTTCGTCGGGGGCTTCGCCGGCGTCGGCCTGCGAGCGTACGTAGGCCCGCGCGCTGGCCATCATCATGGCCGAAGGCAGACCGTGGTCGGAGACGTCCCCGACGGCCAGCAGCAGGCGGCCGTCGGCCTGCAGCATCCAGTCGTAGTAGTCGCCCGAGGTCTCCTCGGCGGGTAGCACCATGCCGGCCAGGTCGAGCTTGAGGTGCGCGGGCGGCGCGCTGGGGAACAGCCGCCGCTGCACCTCCCCGGCCAGCTCCATGGACACGGCCTTCTTCTGCAGCCGCAGCTGCTCGGTCACGTCGCGCATCACGACCACGCCGCCATGCAGCCCGCCGCGCTCGTCGAAGATCGGGCGCGCGCTCACGGCCACGTCGAGCGCGCCCGAGGCGTAGGGCTGGCGCAGCTCGTAGAACTCCTCGGCCACGGCCTGGCCGGCGATCGCGCGCGTCATGGGGAGCTGGGCGTGCGGGCAGAGCGCACCGCCGTGCGGCAGGTGCAGCGGCAGGCGCCGCGGCCACTGCGGCGTGCCCGCGTCGTCCAGCGGTGCGCCGGCGAGGCGTACGGCCGCTTCGTTGGCCAGGCGCACGGTGCCGTGGCGGTCGGCGACGACGACGCCCTCGCCGAGGTTGTGGAGCACGTCGGAGACCAGCGTGGACTGACGGCGCATCGCCTGTCCGTGCCAGCCGACCACCAGCGCCAGGACGGCGGCCAGCAGCACCTCCCAGCCGAGCAGCGCGCCCGAGGCGGCCAGGAGCGGGCTCGCGCCGCGGCGTGCCGCGACGAACAGCGCGCTGGGGCTGCCCTGGAGCCTCCAACGCTGGCCGGCCACGTGCAGGATGTGCTCGGCGCTCAGACCGGGGGTCTCGCCCGACGCGCCCTCGTCGCAGGGGCTCAGGCAGGCCACGCGACCATCCACGTCGGCGTCGAGCAGGCTCGTGGTGAGACCCGCGGCGCGTGCGTCCCGCCGCGCGTAGGCGTTCGCCTGCAGGTCGTCGAAGTGGAAGCCCAGCAGCAGCAGACCCCGCGCCGCAGGCTCCCCGTTCGCCGCGGTCGGGTGCCGCACCACCAGCGCCAGCAGCGCGCCCGAGCCCTCGGGCTCCCCGGCGCTGATCTGGAGCGGGTCGGAGAGCACCGGGCGGCCCGTGGCCAGGGCGCGACCGAGGAGTCGCGCGCGCAGCTGGTCGGCGGCCAGATCCAGCCCGAGCACGTCGGCATGCTGGAGCGCCGGCTCGGCGAAGAGCACGGGGTGGTGGTCGGCTGCCGAGGGCGTCGAGGGCGTCGCGTCGCTGGCCGTGTGCACCCGGAAGGCGGGTACGCCGTCGAGGCGGGCCCGCTCCTCGAAGGCAGCGCGCTCGCTGCGCGGCACGGCCGGCGCCCAGGCGACGAGGCGCACCGCCGGATGGCGCTGGAGCAGCTGCTGGGTGTTGAGGGCGAACTCGTCGCGGCGCACCTCGTCCGAGGCCTCGAAGAACCCGCGCACGCCCTGCAGCGCCTCCTCGAAGGCGAGCACCTGGTCGGAGAGCGCGTGCGCGTGCTGGACCAGCGCCGTCTTGAGGTCCGCCTCGAGCCGCTCGCGCGCGCGCTCCGTGAGCGAGCCGTGCACCAGGAGCCCGAGCGCGGGCCCGACCAGGGCCAGGGTCACGAGCATGGGCCAGGCCAGGCGGCCGGGCCAGACCCGCCGGTGGCGTACGCCACTCGCTGCGTTGGCCGGGCGCTGCGGGCCGTGGGCGAGGCGCACCTCGGGGGAAAGAGCCTCGGCGAGGTCGCTGCCGGACTCGGTCCAGCTGGGTCGGTCCTTCACGCTCACCGGGGACATGGCCGTGCTCCTCGCGATGCCTGCCGTCACCAGCACAGGCGGGAGCCCAGCCCGGGCATTTCTCGGGGGGCCGGGGGGCGCGGGGGGGCTCAGCTCCGCCAGCGGGGGGGGAGGCGTTCGAAAAGCCACCAGCGCGGGCGCGGCGGAGGGCCGAAGCGGAGCCCGAACTCGCGCGTGGCCACCGTGCGCACGTGCGCCGCGGCCTCCTGCGGATCGTCGGTCACGATCAGGCGGTCGATGTCCTGCGCGTCGATCGCTCCGGCCGCCAGCATCCCCTGGCGCAGGAACTCGAGCAACGGTCGCCAGTAGTCGGCGCCCATCAGCACCAGGGGGAAGGGCCCGATCTTGCCGGTCTGGATCAGCGTGGCGGCCTCGAAGACCTCGTCGAGGGTCCCGAAGCCTCCTGGCAGCGCCAGGAAGCCGTAGGAGTACTTCGCCAGCATCACCTTGCGTACGAAGAAGTGCTTGAAGGTGACGAAGGTGTCGAGGTAGGGGTTGTGCTGCTGCTCCTGCGCCAGCTCGATGTTGCAGCCGATGCTCCGTCCGCCGGCCTCGCGCGCGCCGCGGTTGGCCGCCTCCATCACGCCTGGGCCTCCGCCGGTCATCACCGTGAATCCGGCGGCGGCGAGCGCGGCGCCCAGCGCGCGTCCCAGCTCGTAGGTCGGGTGGCCCTCGCGGATGCGCGCCGAGCCGAAGACCGTCACGCAGGGACCAACGAAGTGCAGGCGGCGAAAGCCGTGCAGGAACTCCGCGGCTGTCTTGAGCACCCACTTGAGCTCGGCGCCCCGGGCCTGGGGCCCGCGCAGGAACTGGGCCTCCTCACCGAACACCTGCGAGGGCGCGGCGGTCTCGTCGGTCGCGCCCACGGGAAGGCCGTCCGGGGTGGTGGTGGGCTCGCCCATCGGCTCCTCGCAAGGCCTTGACGCCGTCCGACGGGCGCATGCTACCGGGGCGCTCGCCATGGGCTTCGGTACCATCCGCGCTCCGCCATCCGCCGGTCGCCGCAGGAGGTGCACGTGGACTACGAGAAGCTGGGCGCCTTCTACCTGGGCCGCGCGCTCGACCCGACCTCGGGCGCGCCAGGCGAGCTCGTGCTCTACGACTCCAAGGACCTGACCACCCACGCCGTGATCCTGGGCATGACCGGCAGCGGCAAGACCGGCCTGGGCATCGCGTTGCTCGAGGAGGCCGCCATCGACGGCATCCCCGCGCTGGTGATCGACCCCAAGGGCGACCTGGGCAACCTGCTGCTGGCCTTCCCGGACCTCTCGCCGGCCGACTTCCGCCCCTGGGTGGACCCGGCCGAGGCCCAGAGGAAGGGCCTCTCGGTGGAGGACTTCGCCGCACAGACGGCCGCCTCCTGGCGCAAGGGCCTGGCGGACTGGGGCCAGGAGCCGGCGCGCATCGCCCGCTACCGGGACGCGGTGGAGCTGGCGATCTACACCCCCGGCAGCACGGCGGGAAGGCCCTTGAGCGTGCTCAAGGGCTTCGCCGCGCCGCCGACGGCGGTGCTCCAGGACCCCGACTCCCTGCGCGAGCGCATCCTCTCCTCCGTCTCGGGCCTGCTCGCGCTGCTGGGCATCGAGGCCGATCCCGTGCGCAGCCGTGAGCACATCCTGCTCTCGACCCTGCTCGACCACGCCTGGAGGCAGGGGCAGGGCCTCGACCTCGCGGGCCTGATCCGCGCCATCCAAGAGCCTCCCATGACGCAGGTGGGGGTGCTGGATCTCGAGTCGTTCTATCCGCAGAAGGAGCGCTTCTCCCTGGCCATGGCGCTCAACGGGCTGGTGGCCTCGCCGGGCTTCGCGGCCTGGATGCAGGGCGAGCCGCTCGACGTGCAGCGCCTGCTGTTCACGCCCGAGGGCAAGCCGCGGCTGGCGGTGCTCTCGATCGCGCACCTCTCCGACGCGGAGCGCATGTTCTTCGTGACGCTGCTGCTGGGCGAGGTCGTGGCCTGGATGCGCGCCCAGTCGGGCACGTCGTCCCTGCGCGCGCTGCTCTACATGGACGAGGTCTTCGGCTACTTCCCGCCCACCGCCAACCCGCCGTCGAAGGTGCCCATGCTGACCCTGCTCAAGCAGGCGCGCGCCTACGGCCTGGGTGTGGTGCTGGCGACGCAGAACCCGGTGGACCTCGACTACAAGGGTCTGGGGAACGCCGGCACCTGGTTCCTGGGTCGGCTGCAGACCGAGCGCGACAAGCTGCGGGTGCTCGACGGGCTGGAGAGCGCCGCCTCGGGCGCCACGCCTCCGCGCGCCAAGCTCGACACGTTGCTCTCCAATCTGAAGCAGCGCACGTTCCTGATGATCAACGCGCACGACGACGCGCCCACGCTGTTCCAGACGCGCTGGGTGCTCTCCTACCTGCGCGGTCCCCTGACCCGTGAGCAGATCGCGCAGCTCAAGGGTGCGGCGGCGCCGCCGACCACGCCGCCGGTCGTGTCGCAGTCGGGCGCAGCGCCCGCGCCCGCCGCCGCAGGCGCACGCGCGGTCGTGCCGCCTGGCGTGACCGAGGTCTTCCGCCCCTGGCGCGGGAGCGGTGCCGGCGGGCGTCTCGAGTACCGGCCTGGCCTGCTGGCCACGGCGCGCCTGCACTACGTGGACGCCAAGAACGCCGTGGACACCTGGGAGAGCCTGACCCTGAGCGCCCCCGTGCCCGACGAGCTCGCGACCGAGCCCTGGGCGGCGGCCGAGATCGTCGTGGGCGCGCCCGAGGTGGAGCGCGAGGCGGCGCCGAACGCGGGGTTCGCCGCCCTGCCCGCCTCGGCCACGCGGGCCAGAAGCTACGAGGCCTGGGCCCGCGCTGCCGAAGACCACCTCTACCGCACGCGCAGCCTCACGCTCTGGCGCTGCGCCAAGCCGAAGCTCGCGGGCAAGCCCGGCGAGAGCCAGGGCGACTTCCGCGCGCGGCTGGCGCAGGCGGCGCGCGAGAGCCGCGACGAGGCGGTCGAGGGCTTGCGTCGCAAGTACGCCTCCAAGGTCCAGACGCTCGAGGACCGCATGCGCACGGCCGAGGAGCGCGTGGCACGCGAGAAGTCGCAGGCCAGCCAGGCCCAGGTCTCCAGCGGCATCTCGATCGCGGGCGCCGTGCTGGGCGCGCTCTTCGGCCGCAAGAAGGTCTCGGTGGGCACGATCTCGCGGGCGGGCACGGCCGCGCGAGGCATGGGGCGCGCGGGCAAGGAGGCCAAGGACGTGGACCGGGCCGAGGAGGGCGTGGACGTGCTGCGCGAGCGCCTGGCCGAGCTCGAGGCCACCATCGCCGCGGAGGCCGCTCAGCTGCAGGCCGACAACGACCCCGCCGGGCTCGAGCTCGAAGAAGCCCGCATCGCGCCGCGCAAGAGCGACATCTCCGTGGCGGGCGTCGTGCTCGCCTGGACCCCCCAAGGAGCCCGGTCCCGCGAGGCCTCTCGGGACGCCAGCGACACGGGCTCCTTGTAGTGATTGCTGCGCAGCGATCCCGGCATGCGGCCTACGGCGAGTTGTTGGTGCCTGACCCCACCTCCTCACTGAGTTGGTGAGGTGAGTAGTTGGTGCCTGACCCCGGCTACTCACTGTGTCGGTGGGGTCAGGCACCGGCTAGTCAGGGG
>JANOFW010000473.1:0-2142 GCA_031413835.1 Planctomycetia bacterium | reverse complement strand
CAGCAAAGCGTTTGGAGCTGATTTCGTTGAAAAACTTCCGGAAACGAAACTCACCTGGCATTAGATGAGTTGGCGTTGTTCAGTCCGTTTCGCCTAGGCCTGAATTGGCGGGCGTCAACGGCCACTCCTTCCAGCCGCGGTCGGCGAAGCGGAAGGCGATGTCGTCGCTCAGGCGGTAGCAGCGCAGCAGCAGGCGCAGCCGCTCGGTCCCCTCGGGGCGGTAGAGGCGGGTGGAGTCGCGGAAACCCAGCAGGTGGTCGGCGCCCTCGCCGAGCAGCGCCGTGAAGCCGGCCGCCTCGGCCACCCGCGCCACGTCGCGCGCGATGACCAGCTCCGTGTTGCGCAGCGTGGTGGGTCGGCGCCCGAACTCGCGCTCGACGCGCGCGGCCTGGGCCTCGATCTGCGCCCGGAACTCGGCCTCGTCGCCCAGGAAGGCCAGCGCGTGGTGCGAGGTCTCGGCCAGGATCTCGACGGCACCCGTGGCGGCGAGCTTGCGGAAGCCCTCGAGCGCCTCGGGGGCGTAGCGCTGCATCTGGTCGAGGGCCGTGCCGCTGATCGAGAAGGCGCAGCGGAAGCGCCCTTCGCTCTGTTCGACCAGGCGCGTCAAGAGCGCCGTGGTGGGCAGGTAGCAGCGCTGGGCCACCTTGCGCAGGATGCGGCCGTTCAACGCGTCGTCGAAGTAGTCCGCCTCGCGCCCGATGTCGAACCAGGTGTAGCGCTTGAGGCGCCAGGGCTGGTGGACCTGGAAGTAGAGCACTACACTGCTCATGACGCTGCTCATGCCGAGGCCTCCACGTAGGCGGCATGCACGCGCTCGGCGGCCTGCGCCCAGGAGAGAGCGCGCGCCTCGCGCTGCCCGTCGCGCGCCAAGAGGGCCGCCAGCGCCGGTCGGTGGAGCACGGCCAGGATGCGGTCGGCCAGGGCCTCGACGTCCCAGGCGTCCACGCGCAGCGCGCTCGGCAGCACCTCGGCCACACCACAGGCGCGCGAGAGGATCACGGGTACGCCGCGCGCCGCAGCCTCGAGCGCCGTCAGCCCGAAAGGCTCAGAGACCGAAGGCAGCACGAAGACGTCGGCCTCGGCGTAGGCCCGGTCCACCGCGCGGCCCTTCAAGAAGCCGGTGAAGGCCACATGCCGCGCCAGGCCCACGGCCGCAGCGCGCTCGATCATCGCCGCCAGCAGATCGCCGTCGCCGGCGATCACGAAGGTCACGCGCGGATCCACGGCCACGACGCGGCGCGCGGCCTCGAGCAGGATCTCGGGCCCCTTCTGGGCCGTCACGCGCCCCAGGAAGAGCACCACCGGACCGGCGCGCAGCCGGCGCAGGCGCAGGGCCGGGCGCCGCGGCAGCTCGGGCAGCGCGTTGTGCACCACGCGCAGGCGGCTCGGGTCGAGGTCGTGGGCCGCCAACGCTCGCCGCGCCGTGAGCGCGCTCACGCACAACACGAGGTCGGCGGCCCGCAGGCCGGCGCGCTCGGCCGCCAGCACGCGGGGGTCCATGCCGCGAGGGCAGCGGTCCTGCTCGAGGGAGTGGACGTGCACCACCAGCGGCACGCCTGCCTCGCGCGCAGCCTCCACCCCGGCCCCGAAGGTCATCCAGTCGTGGGCATGGACCACGTCGAACTCGGCCTCCCGCGCCACGCGCTGGACGCAGGCCGCGTAGCGCTCGACGCGCGCGAAGAGGTCGGGACCGTAGGGGGCCGGGCCCTCGGTGGGCGCCGTCCCGCCCGCCGCGGAGGGGCGTGCGTAGGGAGAGAGCACGCTCGCCACGCGCCGGCGGCTCAGCCGGCCGGGGCGCAGCGCGGGCGGCTCGGCGCCGACGTCGTTGCCCCCCACCAGTTCGAGGTGCTCGGCCTCCTCGTCGCCGTGGCGGTGCGGCACGACGAAGAGCACGTCCTCGCCCTGCGCGGCCAGCGCGCGCGTGAGCGCCAGGCAGGCCGTGCCCAGGCCGCCGGCGATGTGCGGCGGATACTCCCAGCCCAGCATCAGGACCCTCATCGGGTCCTCCCGCCGGCAAGGCGCAGGATCTCGAGCAGCGCCACGTTCGAGCGCACGTCGCTGGGCGCTCCCGAGGCACGGTGCGACGCCTCGCCGTCGAAGACCTCCGCCACGCAGCCCAGGCCGTGCTCGGAGAGGTGCGGC
>JANOFW010000472.1:0-10420 GCA_031413835.1 Planctomycetia bacterium | reverse complement strand
TGGAGGGGTGCTGCGCATCGTGCTCGAGCTCGATGGCGAGCGGGTGGCCAAGGCCACCCCCGATGTGGGGTACCTCCACCGCGGCATGGAGAAGCTGGGCGAGACCCTCGGCTACCACCGCTTCATCCCCTACACCGACCGGCTCGACTACCTCGCGCCGCTCTCGAACAACTGCTCCATCGCCCTGGCCGCCGAACGCGTCTGCCACATCGAGGCTCCGCCGCGCGCCCAGGGGCTGCGCGTGATCTGCTGCGAGCTGGCGCGCATCTCGAGCCACCTGCTGGGCCTGGGCGCCTACTCGATGGACGTGGGCGCGATGACCGTGTTCCTCTACACGTTCACCGAGCGCGAGACGCTCTACAACTTCTTCGAGTTCCTCACCGGTGCGCGCTTCACCACCAGCTACACGCGCGTGGGCGGCGTGGCCCGCGACGCCGACGACGGCTGGCTGAAGGAGGTGCGCGCGTTCTGCGACACCTTCCACAAGAAGGTCGACGTCTGGGAGCGGCTGCTGACGCGCAACCGCATCTGGCGCATCCGCAACGAGGGCGTGGGCGTGATCCCGCGCGAGATGGCCATCCGCTACGGCCTCTCGGGCCCCTGCCTGCGCGGCAGCGGCGTGGCCTACGACGTGCGCAAGGACCGCCCCTACTTCGGCTACGAGCAGTACGACTTCGACGTGCCCGTCGGCAAGCGCGGCGACGCCTACGACCGCTACCTGGTGCGCATCGAGGAGCTGCGCCAGTCGGCGCGCATCGTGGTGCAGGCCAACGACCGGCTGCCCAAGGGCCCGATCCTGGCCGACGAGCCCAAGTTCGTCCTGCCCCAGAAGACCAGCGTGCTCACCGGCATGGAGCAGCTCATCCACCAGTTCATGCTCGTCACGGGCGAGATGGACACGCCCAAGGGCGAGATCCAGAGCTACATCGAGAACCCCAAGGGCGAGCACGGCTACTACATCCGCTCGGAGGGCGGCGCGGCGCCCTGGCGCCTCAAGATGCGCGCGCCCTCGTTCGTGAACCTGCAGGTCTTGAAGGAGATCCTGCCCGGCTGCCTGATCTCCGACATCGTGGCCGTGCTGGGCTCGATCGACTTCGTCATGGGGGAGTGCGACAAGTGAGCCCGATCCCCCCCGGAGCCCAGCTCAAGGGTGCGGCCGCCGCCGCCGCCGGCCAGGCGGCGGGCGCGCTGGCTGCTGCGACGGCGGGCGCCGCCGCCGTCGGCGCTGCCGCTGCCAAGGTGGCCGCGACCACCCAGGCGACCGCGAAGCCGGTCGTGCCGCTCGCCTTCCCGCCCCCCGAATTGAAGGCCCGCTGCGAGGACCTGCTCACGCGCTACCCGGTCAAGGTGGCCGCCCTGCTGCCCATCCTGCACCTGGCCCAGAAGCACTACGCGGGTTGGATCTCGCCCGCGGTCGAGGCCGGCGTGGCCGCCTACCTGGGGGTGAGCGACGCGCACGTGCGCGGCGTGCTGACCTTCTACGCCATGTTCCACACCCAGCCGGTGGGCCGCCACGACGTCTGGGTCTGCCGCACGCTCACCTGCTGGCTCCGGGGCGCCGAGGGCCTGACCCAGGCCGCCCTCGCCAAGGCCGGCATCGACAAGGTGGGGGGCACCGACGCCCAGGGACGCTTCAGCGTGCGCGAGATGGAGTGCCTGGGCCTTTGCGAGGTTGCGCCCGCGGCCTGGATCGACGGTCAGGTGCACGGCCACGTCACCCCCGACGGCCTCGCACGCCTCATGGACGGTTGCGCGTAGGCCCATGACCACACCCGCACGCGCCCCCGCAGCAGGCCGCACGCCTGAGACGAAGGTCCTCTCCGCCAACTTCGGCGTGCCCGGGTCGTGGACGCTGCCGGTCGTGCGCCCGCGCGGCGCCTACCAGGCCCTCGAGAAGGCCTTGAAGACGCTGACCCCCGCGCAGGTCACGGCGGAGGTCAAGACCAGCCGCCTGCGCGGACGCGGCGGCGCGGGCTTCCCGGCGGGCGTGAAGTGGGGTTTCGTCCCCACGTCCTCGCCCAAGACCAAGTACGTGGTCTGCAACGCCGACGAGAGCGAGCCGGGCACCTTCAAGGACCGCTACCTGATGGAGCTCGACCCGCACCTCGTGCTCGAGGGCTGCCTCTTGGCGGCCTACGCGGTGGGCGCGAGCGTGATCTACATCTACGTGCGCGGCGAGTACCCGCTCTCGATCGCGCGGCTCGAGGGCGCCATGGCCGAGGCGCGCGCCGCGGGACTCCTGGGCGCCAAGATCCTGGGCTCGTCGTTCTCTTGCGAGGCCTGGGTGCACCCCGGCGCCGGCGCCTACATCTGCGGCGAGGAGACGGGCATGCTCGAGAGCCTGGAGGGCAAGCGCGGCCACCCGCGCATCAAGCCGCCCTTCCCGGCCGTCGAAGGCGCCTTCGCCAGCCCGACCCTGATCAACAACGTCGAGACCCTGGCCCATGTGCCCTGGATCGTGATCCACGGCGGCGCGGCCTTCGCCAAGCAGGGCATCCCGCCCGATCCCGCCAACCCGCGCGCCGTGGGCTCGAGCGGCACCAAGCTCATGGGCGTCTCGGGCCCTGTGCGCACGCCGGGCGTCTGGGAGTTCGAGTTCGGCATCACGCTGCGCGAGCTGGTCTACGGCTACGGCGGCGGGCCGCTGCCGGGGCGCACGCTCAAGGCCGTGATCCCCGGCGGGCTCTCGATGCCGGTGCTCACCGACGCCGAGCTGGACGTGAAGATGGGCTTCGACGAGCTGGCCAAGGTGGGCAGCGGCCTGGGCACGGCCTGCGCCATCGTCATGGACGACACCTGCGACATGGTGAAGGCCTGCATCAACATCGCGCACTTCTTCGCCGACGAGTCCTGCGGACAGTGCACGCCCTGCCGCGAGGGCTGCCACTGGATGGAGAAGATCTTCAAGCGCATCGACGCCGGCCAGGGCACCCCCGCCGACCTCGACCTGCTGGCGAGCCTGTTCGGCAACATCGAGGGGCGCACCATCTGCGCCTTGGCCGACGCGGCCGTCTGGCCGCTGCGCTCGATCTTGAAGAAGTTCCGGCCCGAGTTCGAGGCGCGCCTGGCGCGCCCCGTGGCCGTGGTGGGGGCGCTCTAGAGCCCATGAACACTCCCTTGCCCCCGGCCGCCCCGCCCGCCGCCGCGGCGCCCGCCAGGACGAACACGATCAGCGTGGACGGGCAGGTGGTCGCCTTCACGCCCGGCCAGACCGTGATCCAGGCCGCGCACGCCGTCGGCATCGACGTGCCTCATTACTGCTACCACCCGGGCCTCTCGATCGCGGGCAACTGCCGCATCTGCATGGTGGAACTCGAGGGCAGCGGCAAGCCGCAGGTCTCATGCAAGCTGCCCTGCGCCGAGGGCCAGAAGATCCGCACCCAGAGCCCGCTGGCCCTCGAGGCCCGGGCGGGCGTGATGGAGATGCTGCTCGTCAACCACCCGCTCGACTGCCCGATCTGCGACCAGGCCGGCGAGTGCCATCTGCAGGAGTACTCCTTCGCCTTCGGCCAGGGCGCGTCGCGCGCCAGCACCGAGAAGACGCACCTGCCCAAGAACGTGCCCTTCGGCGCGAAGGTGGTCTACGACGCCGAGCGCTGCATCAAGTGCACGCTGTGCGTGCGCTTCGTGGACGAGATCACCCAGACGCACGAGCTGGCGATGGGCGGCCGCAGCGACCACGAGATCGTGATCATGACGGGCAAGGGCGAGTTCACCACGCCATATGCCATGAACATCATCGACCTCTGCCCGGTGGGCGCGCTCACCTCGCGCGACTTCCGCTTCAAGAGCCGGCTGTGGTTCATGGACTTCACGCCCACGTTGTGCACCGGCTGCGCGCGCGGCTGCAACGTCACCCTGGGCGCGCGCACCGGCACGCTCATGCGCCTGGAGCCGCGCTTCAACGCCGACGTCAACCGCTGGTGGATGTGCGATCCCGGTCGGCTGGGCTACGGGCACGTCAACTCGTCCACGCGCCTGGCCGCCCCTCGCCTGAAGCAGAAGGACGGCACCTGGGCCGATGTCACCGTCGAGGCAGCGCTGACGGCGGCGGGCGCCCTGCTGCGCGAGGCCCGGATGTCGGGAGGCGGGGGCGACGTGCTCTGCGACGGCAACCTCGGGCTCGAGGAGCTGCTGCTCGCCAAGGACCTCGCGGCGGCCTTGAAGGGTCAGGCGCGCTTCGCCGCCGCCGTGGGCACGGACGGCGACGCGCTCCTGATCGTCAACGAGAAGGGCGCCAACGCCAAGGGCGCCGAGGCGCTGGGCCTGGCCCGCCAGAGCGCGCCCGCCCCGGCCGTGGTGCTGCTCGTCGAGGAAGACGCCAACGTGGGCAAGGCGCTGCGCGACGGCAGCGGCGCCAAGCTGGTCTTCGCCTCCGACGCGGCGCACGTGCCGGCCTCCGCCGAGGTGGTCTTCCCGCTGCCCACCTTCGCCGAGAAGGACGCCTGGCTGGTGAACGTGGACGGTCGCGTGCAGGCGCTCTGCGCCTCGCCGCAGGCCGGTCCGCAGGGCCTCTCCTCCGCCGTCGAGCTGCTCGACGAGCTTCTGACCGAGCTGGCCAGCCCGGCCGCAGGCCGCACGCTCGCCGACGCTCGCGCCGCGTTGCGCGCGCTGCCCGCGCTGGCCGCGCTCACCTGGACCGCCGTCGAGGCCCCGGCCTCCGCGGAGGTGTCGGCATGAGCGCCCTCGCTTCTCTCGCGAGCCTGACCTCGCTCTTCGCAGGCTCGCAAGCGAGCCTGACGTCGCCGGACTTCTCCGAGGGCTTCGACCTCGCCTGGGTGCTGGGCCGCGTGGGCCTCGTGCTGCTGGTCGTGCACGTCATCCTGATCCTGGGCGCGCTGCTGGTCTGGGCGGAGAGGCGCGTCTCGGCCTGGATGCAGGACCGCCTGGGACCCAACCGCGTGGGGCCCGAGGGGCTGCTCCAGCCGCTGGCCGACCTCGGCAAGTTCATGTTCAAGGAAGACGTCATCCCCGCGCACGTCAACAAGGCCATGTACGTGCTGGCGCCGGCCATCGCGCTCGTGCCCGCGATGGTGACCTTCGCCGTGATCCCCTTCATGGGCCACGTGAGCGACGCCGGCGAGCGCATCTCCTGGCAGATCGCCAACCTCGACCTGGGCGTGCTCTACATCCTGGCCGTGGCCGGCCTGGGCGTCTACGGCATCGCGCTCGGCGGCTGGGCCAGCAACTCGAAGTACTCGCTGCTGGGCGGCGTGCGCGCCAGCGCGCAGATGATCTCCTACGAGCTGGCGCTGGGCCTGGCCGTCGTGCCCGTGGTGCTGCTCACGGGCACCCTGCAGCTGGGCGGCATCGTGGACTCCCAGGCCCAGGGCACCTGGTTCCTGTTCACCCAGCCGGTGGCGTTCTTCATCTTCTTGACGGCCTCCTACGCCGAGACCAACCGCCTGCCGTTCGACATGCCGGAGTCGGAGACCGAGCTCGTGGCCGGCTACCACACCGAGTACTCGTCGATGAAGTTCGCGCTCTTCTTCCTGGCCGAGTACACGAACATGACCGTGTCCTCGGCGCTGGTGGTCACGCTCTTCCTGGGCGGCTGGACCTTCTTCGGCCTCGAGAACCTGGGGCCCTTCATGGGCCTCTTGATCTTCGCCGTCAAGACCCTCTTCCTGCTGTTCGTCTACATCTGGGTGCGCTGGACGCTGCCGCGCTTCCGCTACGACCAGCTGATGAACCTGGGCTGGGGCTGGTTCCTGCCCCTGGCGCTGCTCAACATCGTGCTGACCGCGGGCCAGGTCGCGCTCGACCTCGACTGGCTGATGTTCGTCACGCCGGTGGTGGCCGTCGGGTTGACGCTCCTGGCCGTGCGCGTGCGCCAGAACCGCGACGAAGCGAAGGACGCGGCCCGCGAGCAGGCCCTCGCCGCCGGCGCCTTGGTCCACCCGGAGGCCGGCCGATGAGCCTGACGCCCTCCACGCCCGCTCCCTCCTCGCCCCCGCCCCCCATCCGCGTCTCGCGCGCCAAGGTCAAGAGCGTCACGCGTACGCCGCCCACGTTCTGGGAGCGGCTCTTCCTGCCCTCGATCTTGAAGGGCCTGGGCATCACGTTTCGGCGCATGTTCCAGAAGAAGATCACCATGCAGTTCCCCGAGGAGCGCTGGGCGGTCCAGGACAACTACCGCGGCGCTCCCGTGCTGGTGAAGGACGAGGAGGGCCGGCCCAAGTGCGTGGCCTGCTCGCTGTGCGAGTACGTCTGCCCGCCCAAGGCGATCTACATCGTGCCCGCCGAGCTGGAGCCGGGCAACACTGTCGAGCGCGGCCCGGCCGTGTTCAACATCAACATGCTGCGCTGCATCTTCTGCGCGCTGTGCGAGGAGGCCTGTCCCGAGGAGGCCATCTTCATGTCGAAGGAGTTCGCGCTCTGGGGCGAGACACGCGCCGAGCTGATCCACGACAAGGAGACGCTCTACAAGCTCGGCGGCGTGCGCCCCGACCCGATCAAGAAGTGGTCGAACAAGTAGGGGCCGCCGATGTTCTTCTACCTCTTCGCCCTGGTCTCCCTGGTCGCGGCCACGCTGGCGGTGACGCGCAAGAACGCCGTGGCCGCGGCCATGTGGCTGGTGCTCATGTTCTTCGGCCTGGCGGGCATCTACGTCGTGCTCGAGGCCTACTTCGTGGCCGCGGTGCAGATCCTGGTCTACGCCGGCGCGATCATGGTGTTGTTCCTGTTCGTGATCATGCTGCTCGACCTGCGCACGGAGGAGCTCGAGCACCGTCCGATGCCGCGCCTGAAGGCCCTGGGCGTGCTGGGCGCGGCCGCCTTCCTGGGCACCGCCGTGTTCGCCGTGCTCGCCAGCAAGATCGAGCTCGGCGCAGAGCCGCCGCCGCTTGAGGCCGGGGCGGGCGCCATCGGCGAGGCGCTCTTCAACCGCTGGATCCTGGCCTTCGAGGTGACCTCCTTCCTGCTCCTGGGCGCCATCCTGGGCGCCGTGGTGCTGACCAAGAAGAAGCTGTCGTGAGCGCGGCCGTCGTCCCCTCCCTCGCGCTCCCGACGGGCTGGCTCACGGGCCTGGCCGCGCTGCCGGCGCTCGACCACGTGGTCCTGCTCTCCGTGGCGCTCTTCGCCGTGGGCCTCGTGGGCGTCATGAGCCGGCGCAACATCCTGGTGATGCTGCTCAGCGTCGAGATCATGCTCAACGCGGCGAACCTGGCCCTGGTGGCCTTCTCGCGCCTGCACGCCAACCTTGACGGCCAGGTCTTCGTGTTCTTCACCATGACCGTGGCGGCGGCCGAGGTGGCCGTGGGCCTGGCGATCGTGATCGCCCTCTACCGTCTGCGCCGCACCACCGACGTGGGCGAGACCACCGAGCTGCACGACGTGGACTACGGCCCGGTGCCCGTGCTCAAGCTCGAGGGCGAGGCGCCCGTGCACGCGCATGACGAGGCGCACGACAAAGCCCACGACGAGGCGGCGCACGACGACGCGCACGAGCTTGCCCACGGCCAGGCGCACGACGCCGGCCACGGCGGCCCTGTGGGCCACGGCGGCCAGTCATGATCTTCTCCGCTCCCCTGCTCGGCTCGGCCGGCGCCATGCAACACGGCGACTACACGCCCTGGCTGGTGCTCTTCCTGCCGCTCGCGGTCGCCTTCCTGGTGGCGGTGCTGCCGCCCTTGAGGCGCAACGGCAGGCTCGCGGCGCTCTTGGCGATCGGCTCGGTGCTGGCCGGCTTCGTCATCACGCTCGTCTCGTACTTCCTGCCGGCGCTCTCGCACGGCTTCACGCAGAGCGAGGGCCTTGTCACCTGGCTGTCGGTGGGGGACGTGGTCATCCCCTTCGGCACGCGCATGGACGAGCTGGCCCTGGTGATGACGCTGGTGGTCACGGGCGTGGGCAGCGCGATCTTCGTCTACGCCCTGGGCTACATGCAGGGCGACCCGTCCATGGGCCGCTTCTTCGGCAAGTTCGCGCTCTTCGTCTTCTCGATGCTCGGCATCGTGCTCTCGCCCAACTTCTTCCAGACCTTCATCTTCTGGGAGCTGGTGGGCGCGTCCTCCTACCTGCTCATCGGCTACTACTGGAAGAAGCACAGCGCGGGCGAGGCGGCCAAGAAGGCCTTCCTGACCAACCGCGTGGGCGACTTCGGCTTCCTGATCGGCATCCTGATCGTCTGGACCGCGGTGGGGGCCGTGGCCACGCCCGAGGACCTCGCCACCTACGGTGCCTTCGACTTCGGCGTGATCGGCAAGGCCGTGGACTCCATCCCCCCCGCGGCGCTTTTCGGCGGCGTGGGCGCCATGGCGTTGGCTGCCGCGCTGGTCTTCATGGGGGCCATGGGCAAGAGCGCCCAGTTCCCGCTCCACGTCTGGCTGCCCGACGCCATGGAGGGCCCCACGCCCGTCTCGGCCCTGATGCACGCGGCCACGATGGTGGCGGCCGGCGTCTACATGGTGATCCGCTCCTTCAAGGTCTTCGAGGGCGCCGCTTGGGCGCCCACGCTCGTGGCCTGGCTGGGGGCGATCACCGCGCTGCTCGCCGCGACCATGGCGATCACCCAGCGCGACATCAAGAAGGTGCTGGCCTACTCGACGCTCTCGCAGCTGGGCTACATGACCATGGCCCTGGGCGCCGGCGCCTACACCGCCGCAATGTTCCACCTCACGACCCACGCCTTCTTCAAGGCGCTCTTGTTCCTCTGCGCGGGCAGCGTGATCCACGGCTGCCACCACGAGCAGGACATGCTCCAGATGGGCGGCCTGCGCAAGGCCATGCCCACCACCTACCGCACCTGGATGATCGGCACCCTGGCCCTGTGCGGCATCGTGCCCTTCGCGGGCTTCTGGTCGAAGGACGAGATCCTGGGCTCGATGGCGCACGCGCACGGCGTGGGCGGGCACACCCTCCTGTGGATCGTGGGCACCCTCGTGGCTGGCCTGACCGCCTTCTACATGGGTCGGGCCACGATCCTGACCTTCTTCGGCGGCTACCGCGGGCACGCCGACCCGCACGAGAGCCCCAAGCTGATGACCGGGCCCCTGGTGGTCCTGGCGCTCGTGAGCCTCGCCATCGGCTTCGTCGGCCTGCCGGCCTTCGGGCCCGCCTTCGGCCAGGCGCTGCCCGAGGGCTACACGGGCAACCCCTTCGAGCGCTTCCTGCACGCCTGGCACGTGGGCGGGCCGTCGGTGCTGCACCTCTCGGTGGCCCTGATCTCGCTGGCCGTCGCGGGCCTGGGCCTGTGGCTGGCCTGGCGCGTCTACCGCCGCGCGGCGCCGGGCGTGGACCCGCTGCCTGAGAAGCTGGGCGGGATGTGGACCACCTGGAACGAGCTCTGGTACATCGACCGCTTCTACCTCTGGCTCGTGCGCGTGGTGCAGCAGGGCTTCGCGCGCCTGTGCTGGCTCTTCGAGCGCTGGGTGCTGATCCAGGTGGTCATCAACGGCAGCTCGCGGGCCACGCGCGTGCTGGGCGACCGGCTGCGGTCCGTCCAGACCGGGCGCCTGAGCGGCTACGTCACCTCCTTCGTCCTGGGAGCGGTCGCTGTCACGGCGGCCGTGCTCTATGCGGTGCTCGGATGACAGCGCTGCGACTGTCCTTGGAGCCCGCGTGAACCCGCTGCTCGCCATCCTGCTGTGCCCGGCGACCGCCGCGCTGCTGCTGTGCTTCGTCGGGCCCGACAACAAGCGCCTGGTCCGCGGTATCGCGACCACGGCCACCGCGGTGGCACTGGCCCTGGCCGTGGCGCTGTTCCTCGGGTTCCACGGCGCGGAGGCCGGCGAGAGCGTGGGCAGCCACGTCTACAAGCACTGCCTGAACCTGGAGTGGGTGCCGTCCCTGGGGATGTCGCTGCACCTGGGCGTGGACGGCATGGGCATGGCCATGGTGCTGCTCACCGCCATCACCATCTTCACCGGCGTGCTGGTCTCCTACCGCATCGAGAAGCGGGTCAAGGAGTACTACTTCTGCCTGCTCGCGCTGGTGACGGGCGTGTTCGGCGTGTTCGTCTCGCTCGATCTGTTCTTCTACTACTTCTTCTACGAGCTGGCCGTGATCCCCATGTTCCTGCTCATCGGGATCTGGGGCAGCACCACCAAGACGGTGGACCAGCGCTACGCCACGATGAAGCTCGTGCTGATGCTCTCCGCCGGCGCCGCGCTGGCGCTGGTGGGCCTGATCGCGGTCTACGCCGAGGCGGCCCGCACGCTGGGCCGCGGCACCTTCGACATGGTGGCGCTGGAGGCGGCGTCGCAGAACTTCTCGACCGGCTTCCAGCTGACCTGGTTCTGGCCCATCTTCCTGGGCTTCGCCAGCCTGGTGCCCATGTGGCCGATGCACTCGTGGTCGCCCGCGGGCCACGCCGCCGCGCCCGCGGCGGTCTCGATGCTGCACGCGGGCGTGCTCATGAAGCTGGGCGCGTTCGGCATCCTGCGCATCGTCCTGACCTGGTTCCCCGCGGCCGCGCACG
>JANOFW010000471.1:0-4064 GCA_031413835.1 Planctomycetia bacterium | reverse complement strand
TCCGGTGAACTCAGGCACACGGCCACGCCGTCGAGTTCGACGGTCGGTAGGGAACCCGCGCCCACCGCGTCGCCCACATCCTCGACGCGCAGCACGACCCGGCCGGATCGCACCAGCGCCAGCCCGGCGAGCCGCTCTGCGAGTTCCGCCGCGCGCGGCTGCAGGGCGGAGCGCGTGGCGCTGAGCATGGCCACGGTGGGATGGGTCGCGGCCAGGGTCTCGGGGTTGAGGAACAGGCGCAGGGTGGCCTCGAGCGCGACCAGGCGCAACTTGTCGGCGCGCAAGGCGCGGTAGAGCGGGTGCGCACGGGCCATGGCCACGCACTCGCGCGAGCCCAGCATCAGGCCCATCTGCGGGCCACCGATCAGCTTGTCGCCCGAGGCCGTGACGAGGTCGGCGCCCGCGGCCAGGCTCTCACGGATCAACGGCTCCTCCCCGGGCAGGCCCTGGGCCTTGAGCGAGAGCAGCGCGCCGCTGCCCAGGTCGTCCACGACCCTGACGGCGTAGGCCCGGCCGAGCCTGACCAAGTCCTCGAGGGAGACCTCGCCGACGAAGCCCTCGACCCGGTAGTTGCTGGTATGCACCCGCATCAGCAGCGCCGTGCGCGGGGTGATGGCGTTCTCGTAGTCCTTGAGGTGCGTGCGGTTCGTGGTGCCGACCTCGATCAGCTTGGCGCCGCTCTGCGCCATCACCTCGGGGATGCGGTAGGCCCCGCCGATCTCCACCAGCTGGCCGCGCGAGACGATCACCTCGCGGCCGGCCGCCAGCGAGGCCAGCATGAGCAGCGTGGCGGCCGCGTTGTTGTTCACGACGGTGGCGGCCTCGCAGCCCGTCAGGCGCTGGAGCAGCTTCTCGACGTGGCGCTCGCGCGGGGCGCGCTCGCCGGTCGCGCGGTCGGCGGCCAGCAGCTGGTAGCCGCGGCCGTGCTCGGCCAGGGCCTCGAGCGCCGCCGGGGGCAGCGCCGCACGGCCGATGTTGGTGTGCAGCACCACGCCGGTGGCGTTCACCACGCGCACGCAGCCCGGGTCGCGGCGCCGCTCGATGCGCTTGCGAGCGGCCTGGATCAGGGCCCCGGCGCTCGCGGCCTGCCCCAAGGCCACGGGCCCGAGACCGCCGCCCAGGATCTTGGCGCGCGCCTCAGCCAGGGCCTGGCGCAGCTCCTCCACCCACTCCTCGCGCGGCGCGAAGGCCAGGTCGACTTCGGCCAGCTCCTCCCCCACCACGCCCACCTGCGGCAGACGGCGCAGCAGCTCCTTGACGTCGCCCGCGCCGGGAGGGGGCCGCGGGGGCGGCAGCGAGGTGGGGACGGGCTCGTCGGCTTCGCTCACGGCGCGCCATCGTACCGGGCGCGGCGCCGCGCCCCCCGCGCGCAGCGTGCGTGGACCCCCGCCCGTGGGAAGATCGCCCGCCCATGCGCACCCCCCTCGATCTCCTGCGCCGGCTCCTGTGCGTCGTCGCGCTGCTCGTGGTCCCGGCGGCCCTCGCGGCCGACGACGATCCGGTGCCCACGCCCCCGGCCCCGGAGACGCCCGCGGAGCCGGCCGCCCCCGCCGCCCCCGAGCCCCCGACGGTGGCGCCGGTGCCGGCCGCGCCCGCGCCGGCGGATGCTCCGGCGCAGCCCCCGGCCACGATCCGCAGCGCGCTCACCGCGACCATGGAGGCCGTGCGACAGGGCGACGGGGGCTCGCTGGGCGAGCACGACTTCCTGCTGGCGCTCAAGCTGGTGAACCCGGGGACGGAGCCGATCACGATCCGCGCGGGCAACCTGCTGCTGCGCTCCGAGGGCGGCTGGCTCTCGGCACTGGCGCCGACGGCGGAGGCCGACATGTTCGCCCGCGCCGTCGAGATCGCGGGCGGCCAGGAGCAGCGCATCGAGCTGGACAAGGCCTACAAAGTACTGGGGCCGGCGGTGGATGTCGTCGCCGTGCTCGAGGCCAGCGACGGCCTGCTCGTCGTGGCCTCTCCGCTGCGCCTTGCGGGCGAGGGGGGGGGCCTGCGCTTCGCGCTGCCTCCGGATGGCCCGCTGAGCCTGGGCGTCCAGCACCCCCTGGAGGCCGTGCCCTACGCCGACGGGCGGCGCGCGATCGTGGTCGTGGGCCAGCTGCAGCTGCTGGGCTCGGGCACGCTCACGGAGGTCCACGGCAGCCTGGTCGTCGGCGGCGATAGCGGCACCACCACGCCCCTCACCTGGACCGGAGGCGTGGAGGACGGCGAGGGGCCGGGCCTGTGGCCCTTCGTGCAGCGCGTGGACGTGGCCCAGGGCTTCCTGGCCAGCACCGTGAGCCTGCGCTTGAAGGGCCTGCTCGACGGGCAGCCGGTGGCGGCCGAGCTCGATCTTCCCGCCGGCCCCGTCGAGCCGTTCCTCTGCGACGGCCCCGTGCTGGCCCACTGGCAGCTGGCCAACGGACCGGCGGAACGGCGCCTGCACGCCAATCTGCTGCAGCTGCGCTCGCGCTACGCCTGGGACCTCGTCGTGCTCAAGGACGGCCAGACCTACGAGGGCGATGTCTCGAGCAACGAATCCTACTGGGCCTTCAACAAGCCCATCTACGCGGTGGCCGACGGCGAGGTGGTGGATCTGTGCGACCACCAGCTCGACCGCACCGGCGCCAGCGCGTCGCTGGCGCCCTGCGTCCACACGCCCGTCAACCGCGTGGTGCTGCGCCACGCCGACGGCACCTTCACCGCCTACCTGCACATCAAGGAGAAGAGCGCGCGCCAGAGCGGAGTCGCCAAGCGCACGCAGGTGAAGACCGGGCAGGTGATCGCCCGCGTGGGCAACAGCGGTTCGAGCAGCGAGCCGCACCTGCAGTTCTTCGCCTTCCGCACCGAGGGCGCGGGCCTGCTGCGCCCGGTGCCGGTGGCCTTCCGCAACGCCTTCGAGGATCCCAAGGGCGTGACGCAGGTCGTCGGCGTGCCCGTGGGAGGCACGCAGATGCACTTCCTCGATCGCAAGGCGCTGGCCGACCGTCCGGGGGGCGCGGGGGGCGGCGGGCGCTGAACGGGAGCGCGCGTTCTCCACACGCGCCTCCCCAGCTTCTCCACAACGGCGCGCCGTGAGACAGCAGGGCGCGCGCACGACGCCCCCTCGGCGCGTCCGCCACGGGTGCTAGCCTCAGCCCGCGATGCAGCTCCCCGACCGCCCGCGCCCCGACGCCTTGCTCCCCGACGCCGCTTCGGCGCACGCCGCCCCCCGCGCCCCCCAGGCAACCGCGGCCGATGCGTCCGTGCCCGGCGCTTCGTTCCCCGCCGCTCCGTTCCCCGCCGCTCCGTTCCCCGGCGCTTCGTTCCCCGGCAGCGACACGCCCGCGATGGCGCAGTACCTCTCGGCCAAGCGCCGGCATCCCGACGCGCTGATCTTCTTCCGCATCGGCGACTTCTACGAGCTGTTCTTCGAGGACGCCAAGACCGCCGCCGACGCGCTCGGGCTCACGCTCACGGCGCGCGACCGCGAGCGCAAGGTGCCCATGGCCGGCGTGCCCGCGCGCTCCGCCGACGTCTACCTGCGGCGCCTGCTCGCGCAGGGCTTCAAGGTGGCCATCTGCGAGCAGCTGACCGACCCGGCCGACGCCAAGGGCCTGATCGAGCGCGACGTGGTGCGCGTGCTCACGCCCGGGACGCTCACCGACGACGAGTCCCTCGACCCGCGCGCCAGCAACTTCCTGCTCGCCCTCCGGCCGCCCGGCAAGAAGGAGCGCCGCCGCAAGGCGGGATTGGCCTGGGTGGACCTCTCCACCGGACGCTTCCTGGTGGCCGACCTCGAGCCCGAGGCGGTGCTCGACGAGGCGGCGCGCATCGCACCCTCCGAGATCCTCCTGCCCGAGAGCGAGGAGGGCACGGAGTGGGCCGCGCGGTTCAAGGGCGTGCTCAAGGCGGCCGTCACCTTCGTGCCCCCCTGGACCGTCGAGGAAGAAGGCGCGGCGCGGGTGCTCATGGAGCACTTCCGCGTGGCCACGCTCAAGGCCTTCGGCCTCGAGCGTCTGCCCCCCAGCGTGGCCGCTGCCGGCGCGGCCCTCGAGTACCTGCGCCAGACCCAGCGCACCTCGCTGGCGCACGTCTCGAAG
>JANOFW010000470.1:0-1760 GCA_031413835.1 Planctomycetia bacterium | reverse complement strand
GTCGGCTCGAGCGCACCCTGGGCCGTCCCGTGCCGGCCGACGCCCGGATCGCCCGCGCGACGCCCGCCGGCTGGCTCGACCGCATCCTGCGCAATCTCGAGGGCTCCTTCGCCCGGGCCTCCCGTCCGGACGACCAGAGCGCCATGGGCGAGTTGCGCGCGCTCTTGAAGGCCGGCTAGGCGCCGCGTGACCGACCCCCGACCGCCGAAGCGCGAACGCGCGAGCCCCGTGACGCAGGGCGCCTGCCGCTGCCCCTGGTGCGGGTTCCTCACGCCCGCCAACTACGTACACGGCCACGTGCAGTGCCTGGCCTGCAAGAAGAACATTGACCCCTGCTGCGAAGGCGAACAGGCTGCCCCGGACGACGGTCCCTGACCCCGGAGCCCCTCCCTGTGTCCGAACAACCCCAGGCGCTCCAAGACCGCTACGCGCCCCACAACGCCTGCTTCGGCTGCGGACCGGCCAACGCCAAGGGCCTGCGCCTCAAGTCCTTCCCCCAGGGCGAGGAGGCCGTCTGCACCTGGACGCCCGAGCCGCACCACGAGGCCTTCCCCGGCGTCTTGAACGGCGGCATCTGCGGCACCCTGCTCGACTGCCACAGCAACTGGACCGCGGCCTGGGCGCTCATGCGCCGCGCCAACACCCCCGCGCCCCCCTGCACAGTCACGGCCGACTTCCACGTCGTCTTGAAGCGCCCCACCCCCACCGACGTGCCCGTCGAGGTGCGCGCCAAGGTCATCGAGATCTCCGACGACCGCGCCATCATCGAGGCCACCCTCACCGCCAAGGGCAAGGTCACCGCCACCTGCCGCGGCACCTTCGTCGCCGTCCGCGAAGGCCATCCGGCGTACCATCGCTGGTAGGACGACCCTCGGGAAGGTCGCCCACAAGGTGGCATGGCACCCCGCACGCGCATCCTCCTCCTGGGCCTGCTCGTCCTCGGCGTGGGGCTCGCTGCACTCCTGTCGCATGGGCGGTCCGACGACCATGCGAAGCCGCCGACCGACCGTGCCTCGCCCTCAGGGGGCGCGGGGGAAGCGCTGACGCTGCAGGGGCTGGCTGCAGCGGACCGCCCCGCGACCTCTCCTGGGAGTGAGCAGGCGGGCGCGCCGCCCTTGGCCTACGTGCGGGGCTCGAACGGCATCCCCCCTCTCCTCAAGGCCCGCCCCTCGGAGGCCGCGACGCCCACGATGAAGGTCCGGGGGCGCTTGATCGACCCGGACGGCAGCCCGGCGCGGGCTGCCACCATCGCCGTGCGGCCGATGCACCAGCCCAACGGGAGCAGCATGGAACATGGCCTGGGGCTGCTGGGCAAAAGCAAGGAGGACGGTCACTTCGAGCTCGCCTGCCCCGCCAGCACGCACCTCTGGGTGGATGTGTGCAGCGAGCACTCGATGCCCCAGCGGCTCGAGCGGCGAGTCGCCGACAGCGACATCGTGGATCTGGGCGACATCCAGCTTGAGGCCGGTGCGGCGCTGGAGGGGCGCGTGCTGTTCGGAGGCAAAGCCAACCCGTTCGGTCCAGTGGACGTCTGGGTCAGCCCGCGGCAGTCGAGTTCGAACGTGGGATTCACTGTGAGCGAGACTCGCTCGGTGTCGTTTGGCGGGACCGGCCCGTTGGAGTTGTTGCACGCCAAGGCCACCACCGACGCGAACGGCTCCTGGCGCGTCGAGGGACTCCCGCCGGGCGCCTACCGGGTCTTGCTCGCCGGCGTGGAGCAGATGTTCTTCCATCAGAGTCTCGGGCCCGCGCAGGGCCGC